>CANRKU010000008.1 GCA_947631295.1 uncultured Bacilli bacterium | reverse complement strand
TTCTTTTTGCTAATATATTTAATAGAAGAGTTAATACCTAATGTGAATTTATCAGAATTTGGTAGATTATTTTTATTATGTGGAAGTTGCTTGTTCTTGTATTTTGGAGGCTTACTATTATCCAAATATAAAAAAAGTAATAAACCTATGAAGGTAAATTTATGGATCTTTTTTCTTTTATATTTAGTGTTACTTATCACGTTAACTTTATTTGATGCTATGTGGGGAAGAAATGGATTAACTTTTATTCATTAGTTTAGTAAAGAGTTTATGAACTATATAAAAACCTCCATAAATTTTATTCCATTTAAAACGATTATTGGGTTTATCAAAGAATTTAATAGTATGTATGATAATCGTACAATCCTTCTGAATTTATTTGGTAATGTTATTGCACTAATGCCTATGGCTTTTTTTCTTCCTATGCTATTTCCCAAGCAAAATCAATTTAAAAGATTTCTTTTTACAATTACTTTAATAGTATTTGGTATTGAATTAGTACAGTTATTAACCGCTTCTGGAAGTTTTGATATTGATGATTTTATATTAAATATTTCAGGTTCCTCTATCATGTATTTGATTTTACAAATAAAAAGTGTAAATAATCTAATAAGAAATATCTTTTGGTTAGAAAATAATAAAATTGCTAAAAAGAGTATTGCTATTATGGTAGTAGTTGCTTTGATGATTATTTTATTGATTATAGGTGTTTTTACATTTAGAACTAGATTATATAATCGTAATTATGATGAGTTTAATAGATTGCATAATCCGATTATTACGATTATAGATGAATCCAATGGTATTTGTACTGAAACTTTGGATTTGTTTTATGAAAATGAATTTTATGAATATTATTTTACCTGTGCAAAAAGTAATGAAATTTATGCAGATATTGAAGGGGAACAAAAATATTTAGTGAAAGATTTCTTAAGTGAAAAAACAGATTATCATTATGATATTAATAGAATGTTACAAAGGTTAGATTTTTATCATATTGGATATGAAAAGAAAAATAAATATCAATATATTTCCTTTTGTGTAAAAGTACCTCCATATTCTAATAATAATGTAGTATCTCCTAATACTGATATCATGATTGATAATCCAGAAATTTTAGAGGCTAAGTTTGATTATAATAATGCCTTGTTTGAAAATTTTAATTATGATATAGATTTGCATCTTATTCCTAAAAAAATGGGAACTACAATGATTCATATTTCTTTTAAAGATCAGGAAAATAAAGTATTAGAAGTATATCAATATACGATTATAGTTGATGAACAATTTCATGTGAGTTTTGAAGAAAAATAAATAGAATTTGTTTTTACATCTGCTATGTCAATAAATCATTAGTTATATTGAAAAATATTTTATAATGTGCTATGATAAAACAGAAAAATAATTTATTAAAATGGTGATTGATAAAATGGGAAAAAAAGTAGCAATTATTCTATTTTGTGGAATAATAATTTTCGGACTAATAATCTGGAATAATACCAGAATAGGAAAAAAATCAAATATTCAAATATCACAAAATGATATTTCTATGATGATTAAAGAAGGAACCTTAACAAACACAAAGGCTACTTTAATCATAAAAAATAATAGTGATAAAGAAGTTCAATATGGTGAAAGTTTTCAAATAGAAATTAAAAAAAATAATAAATGGTATCAGTTAAATGAGAAACACGAACGTTTCTTTACTCTAGCTGCTATTATACTTGATGCAGGGGAGCAAAGAGAAATAGAACTTAATTGGGAATATGGATATGGAAAATTAAAAAAGGGAACTTATCGAATTATAAAAGATATGGCTTATTGCCTCGAAAATGAAAAATGTAACAGTTTTAATGCTGCTGTTGAATTTGTTATCAAATGATATCTTTTCATAAATTTATAACTTATGATAGAACTAGATGAAGTATTTTAGATGATTGTTTTATTTGTCGGAGGATATTTATGAAAAAAGTGCCTATTTTAATAATTATTTTGATTACCATAATTTTAACTGGTTGTGCTAAAAATAATGATAATGATTATCATCTTACATTTGAAGAGATGAAGAAAGTTATTAAAAATACGGAAAGTATAATAATATATAATCGTTATCGCGATCAGGAAAATGATAAGGTTTTATATAATCAAGCTGGAACCATTGTAGGAGAAAAAGTAAATACTATTATATCTATTCTAGTAAGTTCTTCTGAAAGAGAAGGAGAAGATATAAGATTAAATTATTATGAATATCCAAATAAAAAAATAGCATTATATGATAAAAATGAAAACGAACTAGCAATAGTTAATTTTTATGATGGCTCTTATTGTAATTTAATGATAAAAAAGGAAACTTTTGAATTGCTTATCGATGATTATGATTTATTCGATGAAATAACTAATGGCTAAAAATTATTATATAAATAATATAACACACAACAAAAGAGCTGTGCTAAACATCTCTTTTTTTTCATATACTTTGATAGGTGAAATTATGAAAAAGGTAATGGTAGTATTTTTAATAGTAGTAATACTTTTTCCTAGTTCGGTATTAGGACTTTCTTTAAGTTGTAGAAGTTGTGTTTTAATGGATAGTGATAGTGGGCGTGTTTTATATCAAAAAGATCCCAATAATCCTCGATTGATCGCTTCGATTACGAAAATTATGACAGCTATCCTTGCTATTGAATCAGGACGCTTAGAGGAAACAGTAACCGTAGGAGAAGAAGTATTAACCATGTATGGATCCAATATTTATATTGAGCTTGGGGAAAAAATGAAACTTTTAGATATGGTATATGGTTTAATGCTAAGAAGTGGGAATGATGCTGCCATTGTGATAGCAACTTTTATTGGTGGAACAGAAGAAAAGTTTGTCGAGATGATGAATAAAAAAGCCAAAGAAATTGGAATGACCAATACCGTTTTTCATAATTCTCATGGCCTAGATGAAGTAACCCAAAATAAATCAACAGCCTATGATATGGCTCTACTATCCAGTTATGCCTCTCATAATGAAACTTATATGAAAATTGTTGGTACTAAAAAATATACAGTACAAACTGATAAAAAAAGTTATATTTGGACCAATCGAAATAAATTACTGACGAGTTATGCTTATGCAACAGGTGGAAAAACAGGATATACCCCTAGTGCAGGCAGGACTTTAGTAACCAATGCTAGTCATAATGGACTTAATTTAACAGCAGTTACTTTAAATGACGGCAATGAGTATATCTCTCATGAAACAATGTATAATTATGGATTTGAAAATTATAAAAAATACACGATTTTAGATAAAAAGAAATTTAAAATAGATAGTGCTTATTATCCCAACAAAATTTATATTAAAGAAAATTTTACTTATCCCTTAACGGAAATAGAAAAAGAAAATATTAAAGTTTTAGTAAAATTAACAAAACTAGATAAAATAAAAAATAATGATGAAGTAGGGATCGTGATTGTGAAATTAATGGATCAAGAAATCTATAGAGAAAAAGTTTATGTAAAAATAGCTGAAAAAAAGCAGGGATTCTTCTCTCGAGTTTGGTCGTGGTTGTTTGATTAATAAAATTTGGGCTAGTTTCATTATCATAGGAATTTTATATAGTTTTTTAACTGGAAATATAGATACTATCAATCAAGAAATCATTGATTGCGGAAAGACTAGTTTAGATTTATTTTTAGCAATGTTTCCGATGATGATTTTATGGAGTGGCATTATGAATATTGCGAAAAAAGCTGGTATTTTAGAGTGGTTATCTTATCGAATGAGACCACTTTTTCGTATTATCTTCCCGGAAATAGAAGAAAATGATGAAACATTGGGATATATTGCTTCTAATCTAACTATCAATATGCTGGGTATTCATAATGCATCTACTCCTTTTGGGTTAAAGGCAATGAAATGTATGCAAGAAAAAAATAAACATAAAAACAAAGCAACTCGCAGTATGATTACTTTCTTGGTATTAAATACTAGTGGTGTTACTTTGCTTGCAACCGATATTATTGCAGTGAGAGCAATGTATGGTAGTAAGAATCCTACTGATTTAATTTTCATTACGATAATTGCAACTTTAATCAATACTGTTTTAGCATTGATCATGGATCGTATTTTATGGAAGGCGGATCAAAAACATGAATCTAAGTAATATTGGCAATTTATTCATTCCCATTGTGGTTTTTACTATTGTGATAATAGCTATTATCAAAAAAGTAAATGTCTACGATGAATTTGTTGAAGGAGCAAAAGAAGGTTTAGGAATGGGTATTAGCATTTTTCCTTATTTAATAGGAATGATCTTTGGAATTAATATTCTATTAAAAAGTGAAATTTTAAATCATTTGTTTATCTTTTTAAAACCTATTTTTGATTTTATTAAAATCCCTGTAGAGGTACTTCCTATGGCAATCATTCGTCCAATTTCTGGAAATGCTAGTTTTGCTGTCATGATTGATATCATAAAAAATTATGGAGTAGATTCATACTTAGGAAGAATTGTATCTGTGATGCAGGGAGCAACAGATACTACTATTTATGTGATTTCTCTATATTTTGGTAGTATTGGTATTAAAAATATTCGTTATGCATTAAAAGCAGGTTTATTTGCAGATTTTATAACTCTAATCATGAGTATAGTATTAGTATCTATCTTCTTTCATGGATAAAAATGATTTGCTAATAGTGATTTTTTGTATAAATTATGATATAATGCAATCGCTAGGAGTGATTGTATGTCTAGTATTTGGAAAGAAAATTTTAATAATGATCAATTGTTTTTAGAAATTCAATCTTTTTTTGATCATATTAAAGATAGTCAATATTTACAATATCGCGATAATCAAAGAAGTATGGCTTATAGTGTTGTAGATGCTATTGAAAATAAACAAATATTATTAATTGAAGCAGGAGTGGGGATTGGTAAAAGCTATGCTTATTTAATTCCTTTACTCCAATCGATTAAAGATGATGAAAAATTTGCGGGATGTATTATCGCAACTTCCACTATTGCCTTACAGGAACAATTAGTAAAGGATGTTCATAAAGTAGCCGAAATGCTCCATCTTGATTTAAAAGAAAATCAGGTTATTTTAGCTAAAGGTAAGAATAATTATATTTGTAGAAAAAGATTAAATGATTTTTTGATGACTACAGGTAATGAAAAATATCGTTATATTTTGGATGAGGTATTAAAATCAGAATCAATTGATCGCAAAGATTTTGAAGAGATTAGTAATAAAATGTGGCAAAATTTTAATGTACGTGTTTGTTCCAATATCTCCTGTCCGTATTATGCGAATTGTGAAATTACACAAGAAAGACCAAATTATAAAAATGCAAAAATTATTATTACTAATCAGGATTTATTTATTCAAGATTTAAAAAAAGAGGATAATGAGGAATTATTTAATAAAAATAAAGTAGTAGTTATTGATGAGGCCCATAATTTAGAAGAAAAAATTCGTAATTCCTATGTATTTGCAATCGATAAAAGATATGTTGAATCTTTATTATATCGTCTATATATTTCTGTTTCCGATTATCTAGAAAATTATTTGCCACCGCAATTTATATTTGATGAGTTAACAGAATTTTTTACTCGTCTACGAGCAAGTGCTAAGAATGAAATCAGAAAATTGGATATTGAATTAGCGGATTATTTAGACTATAATCGTATTCGTTTTTACTATGGATCTAAATTAGAACAAATTAGCAAAAAATTAATCAATTCCATTTCTACAATCATAGATACTATTGAAATGAAAAATCAATTAGGTCATTATAAAATAGATGAAAAAGCATTGCAGGAATTAAGATGTTTTCAGAATATTCTAGAAGATATAACTTTAGAACAAAATAGTAAAAATATTTATTGGGTTGACTTTATTGATGTACATGGAAAATATTTAAGACTTAGCTATGCCCCTAAAAAAATAGAAGATTATTCTGCTCAATTATTAACGAAAATTCACGCAGGTGTCATTTTAACAAGTGCTACTTTGTCTGTTGGTGAAGATAACTATCAATATTATTCTTCTATGATTGGATTAGATAAAGTAGTTGGAAAAACAGTATTAAAAGATTTTTCTTTAGATTCCTCCTATGATTATGAAAATCACACTATTTTATATTGTCCACAGGATATTGCATCGCCTAAAAATAAAAATGAGTATTTACAAGATATTACTGAAAGAATATCTTCTTTGATTGAAATTACGAAAGGAAAAACATTAGTGTTATTTACATCCAAAAGTGATATGAATTTTGTCTACCAAAATATGGAGAAAGAAGAATTTGACTTTCCTATTTATATTCAAAAAGAAAATAGTAATATGAAAAAACTAAAAGAAATCTTTGAAAATAATATTAATTCATGTTTATTTGCGACAGGATCTTTCTATGAAGGAATTGATATCAAGGGAGAATCTTTAAGTCAAGTTATTATAGCTAGGCTTCCTTTTCCATTAGTAGATCCAGTTATGGACTATAAAGCCAATAAATATAAAGATGGGTTTTTACAAGTATATTTACCAGAGATGATTTTAAAATTAAGACAAGGAACCGGAAGAGCCATTCGTAGTGAAGAAGATAAAGCTGTTATTTCCATTTTGGATTCTAGAATTTATGATTATAATGCTCGATATGATGATATGATTTTTAAGTCATTGCCTTATTCTAATATCACAGATGATATCGATGATGTACAAAGATTTGTGAATCAAAAAATGAAATAAGAGAGGAGAAGAAGATGGAACGATTACAGAAAATAATAGCCAATAGTGGATATTGCTCTAGAAGAAAAGCAGAAGAATTCATTCTTGCGGGAAAAGTAAAAGTAGATGGAGAAATTGTTACAACATTAGGAACAAAAGTGAGTGAAAAAAGTGTAATTGAAATTAATGGTGAGGTTTTAACAAATGAAGAAAAAGAATATTATTTATTAAATAAACCACGTGGTGTTATCACAACTACTCATGATGATAAAAATAGAAAAACAGTAATAGATTTAATTGAAACAAACAAAAGAATTTATCCAGTAGGAAGATTAGATTATGATACCACAGGCGTGTTACTACTTACGAATGATGGTGATTTTGCTAATATGATTATGCATCCGAAAAATGAAATCGATAAAGTATATATAGCAAAATTAAAAGGAATTATTAGTAAAGAGGCAATTCATACTTTAGAAGAGGGCGTTTTATTAGATCAAGAGTTCGTTACAGCTAGTAGAGTCAAAGTAAGAAAAATTGATACCAAAACAAATCATTCTATAGTAGAAATGACGATTCATGAAGGAAAAAATCATCAAGTAAAAAGGATGTTTGAACAAGTAGGGTATTTAGTAGATAAATTAAAAAGAGAAAGAATTGCTTTCTTAACAACTGAAGGATTAGCTTCTGGAGAGTATCGCAAATTGAGTAATAAAGAAATCAGTAAACTTTATGTATTAGCCAATAAAAAATAAACGAGAAATATGATTATTCATGTTCCTCGTTTTCTATTACTTCAATGGCACCAGTTGGGCAGCTTTCAGAAGCATCTATTACATTTTCTTTTTCATTTTCTGGGATTGTTCCAATTTTTAATTCGTTATCTTTGTCTGGATTGATTACTTCTGCTAAGCGATCATCACCAATCTCAAATATTTTATCAGCAATTACTGTACAAGCACCACAGCCAATACAAGTGTCTTTTTTTACTCTTGCTTTCAAGTTGATTCCTCCTTTAATATTGATTATAGCAAAAAAATGCAAAATAACAATCATTCCAAGTGAATTTTATTTGAAAATCTTTTTCTTTTATTTAATTTATGATATGATAATAATAATTATGATAGAGGTGATATAATGGCAAGTAGAATGGATAAGTATCATTCTGACTCTACTCAGACTGTTCCAAGTCGTTTTCAAAAGAATGAACATTTATATGAAGAATTATATGCAAATAAAACTTTTACTGAATTTACATCAGTAGATACTGGTAATGCAATTGAGTTAGATAGTTTATCTTCTGAAATCAATCAAAATAAAAGAGAAAATTACCAAAAAAGTAGAGCTTTATATCCTGAAAAAGAAAATAATAAAATCAATTATGATTTTGAAAATTCTTATGAGAATTCCATTGATGAAAATATTACAGAGAGAAATTATAATATTAATGATATTTTAGATGAGGCTCGGAAAAAGAGAACTGCTAAAAGTGAATCTGAAAAACAAAGACATTTTAAAACAGTAGAATATAATATTTTATCAGACTTAAGTCAGGAAAAATTAAAAGAATATCGTGAGAAAAAACAAAAATTATCAAAAGATGAAGAGGAAAATTTAGAAGAATTAATTCATACTATTACTTCGAATAGTTTAAGGAAGAAAATAGATGATGAACTATTAAGTGACTTGCTTCCAACAGAAGAATCTGAGACTTTAGTTTCTCCAAAATTGTTAGAAGATATTGAAAAAAATGATAATAATGATCATGAATTCAGTATGAATGAATCTGAAATAAAGGAAAATACTAATGAATATCAAATGGATCAGTCTTTCTATACTAAGTCAATGGATTTATCAAAAGAAGACTTTGATTTTTCAGATGATGAGGATCGCTCTTTTCTGGAGGATGCTAAGATGAAAACGTCTAAAAAAATTATAATTATATTATTTGTTTTGGTAATCATTAGTATTATAGGATGTATTATATATCGTTTTATTTAAAAAATGAAAAATCGTTTTTGAACTGATTTAAAGAAAATCTACACTTTTTTATTTCGTGTATGCATTTATTGAATCAGTTCTTTTCCTACTTTTTTTTCTTTGTCATATAATGAATTAGAAAAGAAGGAATTTGATAAGGACTATGATGAAGAAAAGAATCCATTTAAAAAAGAGAAGAAAGATGGCAAAAGGTAATATTTTTGTAGTGACTATTCTAATGTGTTTTGTATCTATAGGCTTTTTATTAAATGTAATTAATAATCGTTTTACTCCTATTTTATTAGAAACGGCAGAATTAGAAATAGGAAAATTTTCTACAATTGTTATTAATAAAGCAATAGCGCAAGTGTTAGAAGATAAAATCAATACAAATGAATTATTTGATACGATTCAAAATAATGAGGGTGAAATTCAAACTATTGATTTTAATCCTATCATTGTAAATCAAGTATTAAGTATTGCAACTAGCGTTGTTCAAAATAATTTAAAATTATTGGAAGAAGGTAATCTGGATTCTATTGGAATTTATGATATGGATTTGCCAGAAAATAGAATTCAGGATTTAAAAAAAGGCATTGTGACTAAGATACCAATGGGTGTAGTCACTAAAAATGCACTATTATCAAATATTGGTCCTTCTATACCTATTCGATTACACTATATCGGGGATGTGAATAGTCATATTACAACTGAAATTACATCATACGGCATTAATAATGCTTTAGTAAAAGTTGGGGTGAACTTGGAGATGACTGCGCAAATTATTTTGCCTTTTATTACGAAAAAAATGGTACTGGATTGCGATATTCCTTTGGCCATAAAGATGATACAAGGAAATGTACCGAATTATTATGGAAATGGTTTAGTAAAAGATTCTTCTTTATATTCAGTTCCTTTAGAATAATATTTTGCTCTTTAGAATAGGTCATTTTATTTTCTCTGAAATATGTCATTTTATTTTCTCTGAAATAATAATCGTAATTTGCTAATTTTATGTTATAATCTTATTAGAGTTACATAAAAATAGAAGAAGGTATATTATGAAAAAAATAGAGTTAAATAATAGAGAATATGAAATTATTAAAGATTATAAAAATGCTTTTAATTTGGAAGAGTTAATAGAAAAATTTACTGATTATTTTGAAGATTATGATTATATTTTGGGAGATTATTCGTATGATAAATTAAGGCTAAAAGGATTTTGTGATAAAAACAATCCAAATTTGAAGGATTATAATGATTTTGAAAATCTGGAAAATTATTTAAAAAACTTTTGTAGTTATGAATGTCGTTATTATATACTTAGAAAAGAAAAAAAGAATGAAAAATAGTGAAAAGTATTGAATTAAAATGGGTAATTATGGTACAATAAATAATAGATAATAAGGAGGCTAAACTATGGATGAGCAGGGATTAGAAAAAAGAATACTTTCTATTTTAAAAGAAGATGGTACTAAAGAAGAGGTAGAATTATTAATTTGTTTTGAATTTAATGATACTAAAAAAGAATATGCCGTATATACTCGTAATGAAAAAGATGAAAATGGAAACATTACAATCTATGTATCAAATATTGATCGCAATGGTTCTATTCCTAAAATGAGGGCTATTGAAAGTGACGAAGAGTGGTCTAGAATAAAAGATGTTTTAAGAGAACTTGCAAAGAATGACTAGAAAGGTAGGTAATAATAGTGGAAATTACACAATATAAAGTCAGTCGTGTTTTAGCAAATGAAGAAGTGGAAGCTAAGATAAAGTTAAGAAATGAAAGTTATAATAATTTACTAAAACATAGAGTTAATATTCCCTATGCTTCTGGTATTAATGCTAAACCTTTAATGTCTTTTGATGTAATTATTGGTGGGAATAAGCCAATTAATGTTAATGAAGAAAAAATGAAAAATATTAGAAAAAATACAACTAGCTTAATCATGGAAGCTATTGAAAATAATCAATTGGTAATTGCGAATGATGATATAAAATACTCTAACGCTGACGAAAGTAGTAATAGTTTAGTTGATTCCTCTAATGATGATGTAGTATTAAACAATAATATTATAGATATTAATGATTATATGGCTAAAATAAATAATGAAACTGAATTAGTTAAAAATATTAGAAAAGAAGCAATGACAGCACAAGCAGAAGCTAAAGAATCTGATGAAAATGTAAACCAATTAAGTATGGCAATTGGTGAGTTAGAAAAGCAGGCTGCTCAGGTAGAAGCACAAAATTTAGAATTAGATCATCAGTTGGCAGAAGCTTATGAAAGTCAAATTAGAACTTTAGTTCTTCTTAGAAAAGAAAGTGAGGATTTAATTCAAGAGGCGAACAAAAGAAAACAAGAAAATGAAAATAAAATTTTACAATTTCAATCACGCGCTGATGATATTAGAAGCCATATAAATGATGAAAATGAAAGTATTGCAAGAAAACAGGAAATTCTACCGGCACTACAACAGACAGAATTTACTGATATGGATCAGTTAGCTGCTTATTCGAATTTTGCAGAAGATGGTTTTTCTTATGATAGTACAGAAAATTTCGAAGAAGATTCAATAAAAAGAATTGCATAATTAATTTCATAGTAAAAACACTAATATTTTTAGTGTTTTTTTCATATCTTATTTATAGGTAGATTATATGAAAAATTTTATTAATTATTATTATAATTTTTACGTTCATGATATATATTTTAGTAATGAGAAATATTACTTTTATAATGACCAGAATAGTTATCTTTTAAAAATTTGTAATAATCCTAATCTTATTCATTATTATTCAGAATTGGAATATCAATTATCTCAATATTCTTATTTTTTTCATATCGTTTTAAATCGTAATCATCAATATATTACTTGGATAGAAAATAAACCTTATGTTTTGTTAAGATTGACCAATATTCCAGATGAAAAAATTAGTATCTTTGATATTAAAACAGATATGTTTATAACGATGAGTCAAAAATTAACTATTCTAAATAGATTTCCTTGGATAAAACTTTGGGAAGACAAAATTGATTATTTTGAAGAATGGTTGACTTTGAAACAAAACGATTATAAAAAAATATATCCTTTATTTCATTATTTTATTGGGCTTGCCGAAAATGCCTTATTATATATAAAGGAAACTGAGCGTGAGGAAAGAAAAGAGGATAGTGATCAGTTAGTAGTATCACATAACCGTATTACTATTGATTATGAATTGTATGATTACTACGATCCTACTAATATTATTATTGACCATGCTAGTAGAGATATTAGTGAATATATAAAATCAATGTTTTTACAGAGAGTTTGGGATTTAGATTTTGTAAAAAAATATCTAGAAAAAAATTATTTTTCTAGATATGGCCTTAGAATGTTGTATGCTAGAATTTTATTTCCCAGCTTCTTTTTTGATGATTTAGAATCTATGATTATTAATCATGTGGATATGGATTTATTATACTTGGAAAATAGGTTAGAGGAACATCAAAAATTTATTAAAGAAATTAGTCTTTTTTTTCAGGATATTTACTATCTTCCTGTGATTACATGGGTAGTAAAAAAAATATAAACTATTCGTTTATATTTCTAACTTCAATAACTTCAGGAATTTCACTAGTTAAAGCCATTTCAATACTATCTTTTAAAGTAACATCTAGCATTGGACAATTGCTACAGTGCCCTATCATTTTGACATACACAATTCCATTTTCAAATTTAACATATTCAATATTTCCACCATCGCTAATTAAAAATGGCCGGATTTTATCAATAATTTCTATGATTTTCTTTTCGGTCTTGTTCATAATATCACCTCTGCCATTATATAATAAAATTTATTTCGTTTCAACTGAAATTTATTTTATTTCAAAAAAAGTATCAATAATTTTATTTTAGATGAAGTTGAATAATAAAATAAATTTTGTTATAATAGTAAAGCTGAGGTAATGAGGTGTTAGAATGTTGAAATATGAGGCAGGAAAAATTGTAACAGGGCGAGTTACGGGAATAGAAAAATATGGTATATTTGTAAGTTTGGATGAGTTTTATAGTGGTCTAATACACATTTCTGAAATTTCTGATGGTTTTGTGAAAAATATTAGTGATTATGTTAATATTGGTGAAACTATAAGAGCGAAGATAGTAGAAATTGATGATAATGCATATCATGCGAAGCTAAGTATTAAAAATATTAATTATAGAGTCGCTCAGAATCCTCAAGTTAAACTTCATGAGGTGGCTCACGGATTTCAACCATTAGAAGATAATTTATCTAAGTGGATATTAGAAAAAATGAAAGAAATTAATTCTCAAGAAGAATGATTTCGGATGATATATATTTTATTGTGTTTTTGTTTTTGATTAGATAAAAATAAAAAAAAGTGTTTATTTGTATTGACAAATATATTTCAAAATGATATATTTGATACTGTCAAGTCATTAGGCTTGTTGGCAATTTGTATTTGGGCGATTAGCTCAGTTGGTTAGAGCACCTGCCTTACAAGCAGGGGGTCATAGGTTCGAGTCCTATATCGCCCACCATTGTTTATAACCTATATTTATTAGGTTTTATCGATAGAGAGTCTTACTTTTTAAGACTTTTTTTGTTTGAATAAATAGAAAAATCCGAGAATTTTCCGAAACACTAAAAAAAGATAGTATGTATTACTATCTATTTGTTTTGTAATTTGATACCGAAATCATTACGCATTTCTTTCATAGCTTGTAGTATATTTTTATTATCAGAATTAATTGCATGATTATATATTCTTAATGTAACACTTAAATCTTTATGTCCACCACGTTTACTAATTTTAGTATAATCTTCAACATTACTTTTTGATAGTAGCCAAGAATATGTAGTATGCCTTATACCACCATGAAAAGATACTTTGGTATTTATGTTATATTTTTTTTCTAATTTTTTTAATATAGTATAGGGTGTTTTTGGGTTCATATTTTTTCCGTCATCTGTTGTAAATATTTTTTTACTGCCACCCCAATTATCTCCTAATTTTTCTTTTAATTGATCTTGATATTCTTTGAATTCTTTTAATACAGCAATAGTTTCAGGTTGAACTTCAACAACCCTATTAGAACTGTCTGTTTTAGTTCTATTTATTTCTATGGTTCCTATTCCTGTAATATATTGGGTTTCTTTATTTACAGTTATTGTTCTATTTTCCCAATCAATATCTTCCCATTCTAACCCAGTTACTTCACCACGACGACCTATAATATCCATCGCAACTTGAATTAAAGCTCTATATTTTATACACTCATGAACAAGATTATTAGTAAGTATTAATACTTCTTGATCTGTAAAGATTTCTACCTCTTTTTTTTGTGTCGTATCTTGTTTATATAAGCCGTGATTACAATTATGGTGTAGGTATTGCATTTTAATTGCATATTCCATTAATAGATTGATAAGTTTATAATGTTTATATATTGTTTCATTACTAAGGGTTGTAGTACTTTCTAAATAATTGTAGAAATCTTTTAATGTACGTGGTGTAAGTTCTTTTAGATCGTAGTTACCTAATTTTTTTCTAATTCTATTTAATAGATAATTATCGTTTTCTTGTGTTTTTGGTTTTCTAATCTTTTTAGTATCGTTTTGCCATTCATCAATAAACTTATTAAAATTTATTCTTTTATCTTCTGTAATATATCCCTGAAACTTTTCTGATTTTTTTTGTGTTTCAAATTTTTCAGCCATTGTTTTTTTTGGAAAACTTTTACTTTTTATCTCAGGAGCTCCATTTGGTTTTGTTCCTATGCGATAAGCTACTTCATAACTTACCTTTTTTTTCTTTTTTCCTGTTTTTTTATCTATAATTTCTCTAGTTCTTACAGTTATTGACATATTATTATCTCCTTTTTTTCTAATTATCTTTCGCAGTCTTACTTTATTTGTTTGTAATTGAATTTTTTCCCTAATTAGTGTATAATGGAGATACACAAATTAGGCTTTATAACGCTGAATACGGCTTATTTTGTGTTTAGATTGAGTACTGTACCAGAGTGCTCAATTTTTTTATTTATCGAAATTTAATATTACTGTTATACTTGTTAGTAATTCTGGTGTTTCAATTAACTTATTTATAGCCCTTATTTTAGCTTTATCATCGTTATTTGTACTTGTTGCAAGAGTTTGTAATATTTTTATTGCACGGTAAGTTAATGGAATATATCGAACAATATTTTCAAAAGATGAATTGCTTTCATTTAATCCAAATAAATAATCTAACGATGTATGATATATTTGTGATAATTGACACAGTCTTTCATATGGAGGCATTGATCCAGTGTTTTCGTACCAACTTATTAGCTTGTTATCATTCAGTCCTAGTCTACGTGCAACTTCTCTTTGTGAAAGTCCCAATTCTTCACGTACATGATGTAATCTTATATTTAGTGTTGTAGGTGGTTTAACTCTTAATTTATCATTTTCTATTATTCTATGTTTGTATTTTTCTTCGGTACTATCTATCAACTTAGGTGAGTTGTCTCCCAACATCTTATATTTGTCTGTTGTTTTATTATTCTCTCTCAGCTGAAGTGGTTTTTCTCCTAGTACCATATATTCATTTGTCGTTGTATTGTTCTCTTGCAACTGAATTGATTTTTCTTTTATTATCTTCAGCTTGTTTGTTGTTTTATTGTTTTCTATCATCTTACCCTCCTTTCATTCAGTATAGTTACATTATATCATGAAGTGAGTAATTTTACAATATATTTTTTAAAAAAATGATGAATTTTGTTGACAAAATTAAAATCTAGTGGTATAATGTAAATATAATATTGATAGGAGACTATGTTTGATAAGAAACTATAGTTTAATATTATTAGTCTGGGAAAGGAACGTGAGTGTAGTACGGACTAAGTAAAAAGAATTATATAGCAAAATGATTAGTACAACCAACCTATCTAAGTTAAATCTTTTTGTAATTCTTGACGGAAATTAGAAAGTGAAAAATGAAAGTAATTGACGAAAGGAGTATAAATGCAAGAGTTACTTAAAACACTTGATATCTTGATTTCCAAGATAGAAAATATAAAAGTACCACAACCTTTGGAGTGTTACTCAGTAAAGGAAGTGGCAAAAATTATAAAGGGAAGCGAAAACTCAGTATATAATATGATACAAACAGGAGTTTTAAAAGCTTTCACAATAGGGGTTAATAATAGTAAAAAACCTCAATATAGGATTTCTAGAAAAATACTAGAAGACTATATGTATCATAATAGTGGGGTGCCTTATGAAAAATGAGGCTTTAAACCTTATTGAAAAGGGCTTTAAAATAGTCCCTTGTGACGGTAAAATACCATGCATTAAAAATTGGACAGAAAATCCCATATGCTCTAAAGAAGAGTTAGATAAAAGATGGACTGCTCAATATGATCATGATAATATTTTGATCGTCACAGGGAATGGCCTTTTGGTCATTGACTGTGATATTAAGCTAGATAAAAATATTAATGGCCTAAACAGTCTTAATAATTTTTTAAATGAAAAACAAATTAAATTACCACAAACATTATCTGCAACAACAGGAAGTGGAGGAAAGCATTTTTATTTTAGAACTAATAGCAAAAATATTAAAAATCGTGTAAATCTTTTTAATTTAGGCGGTATTGATATTAGGGCTAATAAAGGTGGTGTTGTTGCACCACCAAGCATTCATGCTAATGGAAATCCTTATACATGGGATAATTCCTGTGATATAGCATTATTACCTCCAGAATTAGAGGATATACTTATTTATTATGACGAATATAAAAAAGAAAACTCTAAGAAAGATAAAAGTATATCTTCTAAAGAAAATAAGACAAAGGAAAAGAAACTAAAAAGTGGCTCTTTTAAAGAAAGTTATCGAGTAACTGGGGTTATTTATGAAGGCGAAAGAAATGAAACATTATTTCGCTTAGGATCACTTTTGAAAGACTTAGGTCTCAGTGATGAAACGATATATGAAACGTTGAAAAGTGAGAACAAGTTAAAATGTCAACCTATGTTAGATAATGAGGAAATCAACTTGATATGCACTAGCATAGAAAAGTTTACTCATGAGGAATTTAAAACAAAGGGGTTATGTTCTATTTATGATAAAAAAATAAATCCTACTGCGCAAGCAGTATACTATTATTTATGGTGGCGTGCGCTATTCTTAAAAAATAATACTGTTTATGTTTCTCAAGAGGAAATTGGATCAGCAGTAGGAATAAAAAGTATGTCTGTTATTAGACAGGCAACAAAGATTTTACAGGATAGGGAACTAATAAATAAGATATTAGTTCCTAATAGTAATGGAGGACACTCTGTTTACTGTTATACTATTCTGTAACATTAAATTTGATTTGTATACTAGATCAAGACGGTAATTGTATATGATACTGTATATTATATATGAGACTGTATATTGTATATATACTGTATATTATATATGAGACTGTATATTGTATATATACTGTATATTATATATAGACTGTATATTTTCTTTTTTATATTTTATTATGGTATTTAGTAGAAATAATATTACTGTCTTTTTATCTAGTATCTTTGCTCTAAGAAAGGAGTTTGTTTATGAATAAAAATTATTTAAAAGATTTAAAGAAGATACCCAGAGAGGATAGAACGACATCATATGAGATATTATGGGGAGAAAAAGTTGTTTGGATATCTACTAACGACTATATAGATGCAAAAAGGGTAGCCCCTATACTAGGTGAGCCATTTAATGAAAGCTATGATATTGGTGAAAAATTGCTAGAAGTTAGTTGGAGGATACCTCTTACTGATCGAAAGATAATTACAAAAATTGGCTTAAATGGCTATGCGCAAAGAAGATAGGAAAGCATTTACAAAAAATGGATATTAATAATGTAAAAATAACGTAAAAAAATACGTTAAAAAATCCATATAAGAAATGTTTTGAAATAGGATAGTGTATTTATACTTACTAACCTAAAAAGTGAAAAAATGTCAAAATAATGACAATTTTATCAAAAAAACACTATCTATATAATTGCCGCATTTAAAGAGTATCTTACTTATAGTTCGAGATACTCTTTTATAATGGAAAATATTCATCATTTAATCTGTTTAAATGTATGAAACTAAAAAGATGTTAGCTTCCATTTGTAGAGTAAATATTAAATAAAAAATAGTGTAAAGTTTATCTATACTATGGGACTATGGACTTTCCACTATTTTAATTTTCTAAAATCTTTTTAATATTTCTTTTCTTTTTTGCTCATATTCTTCTTTAGTTATTAAATCATCTTTATACATACTTTTTAATTCTTTTAATTTTTCTTTAAATTCATTATTATTTAATTTAGAATTGTTATTTGATGTCGTTCCTTTCATGTTGTTTTTAGGCAATTTATCTTGGTACTTATCACGATAGTAGTATATTATATAAGCTATTATTATAGAAATTATAATTGCTATTTTTTCTAACATTATTTATCGCTCCATATTTTTAACCTTATATCATGTAATATTTCTATTATTTCGCCAAATGAATATATAAACAAGAAGACTATACCAGTTGCTAGCCAAATCATTAATAAATTAATGATTGAAAATTCAAAGGTGATAAGACCCAAAATACCGCCTATGATGAGTATAACCCATGCTAAATTTTTAAATACCTTAGCTACCATATTATTCACATTATTTTTAATAGTTATTTCTTTTACCTTTTTTTCGCTTAATATTTCTTTTTTATCTTTTTTGTTATCTTCTAAATTATTAAAAAAGTCATTATTCATTATTATTACATCTCCTTTGTTTTAAATTTTCGGCATACAATCTCATATAACCTAGCATAGAAATTAGATATATATTACATAAAGATAAAGGGATAGAACTAAGTCGCATATCACGAATTCCAAATGATAAATGTTGTATATTATTTAAAATACAAATTGCAAAAATGATTCCAAAAAGTAATTGATTATGATGAATCAATTTTTTGCCATAAAAAATACTGCATAAATAAAGTAAAATACCTATATATAAGAAAATATCATATCGATCAACATAATGTTGAAATTGTAACAAAATTGAAATAACATAGTTAACAATGATACAAAAATTTAATATCTTCATATTTTTACTTTTTTTCGTTATTAAGTTTAAGAAATAAAATAATGCACCAATATAACCATAGGCAAGATAGATATATAGGAAATAACCATTATATAATGAATGCAAGCATATTATCATCTCAAATATTAGTACTCCTAAGGTTAATAAAATTAATTTTTTTGGATTATTAATCATCTACACACTCCTTTCTTAAATTTATTATAACATAGAACCACTCCTATTCGTAGTAGTTTATTTAATTTTTTTTATGAAATAATGTTATTGGAGTTGAGGTCTATGGCAACAATATCCCATGAGGACAACAACTATATATATTATTGGGTTGGAAAAAATGTCCGAAAATATCGAAAACTTAAAGGGTGGACACAACGTGAATTAGCCGAAAAATGTAGTTATAGTGAAAATTTTATCAGCGATATTGAAAATGAAACTTTTAAAACTTTTTCTTTAAACACGTTGTATCATATATCAAAAGTTTTAGGTATCCATATCAAATTATTATTTGAAGATTTGGAAGAAGAAAAATAGTATAATTGACCATTATGCTATTTTTTTTGCTCTAATGTATCATATATAGTAGAAAGTATTAATAAATAAAAGAAATTACCTACCAATGCAATACAAAACCACAATGGTTTATCACAAGTAAACATCGTTAAGGCTGGTATTGTTTGGAAAGGGTCTTTAGGTAAAATCAAAGATAGATAACATATTACAAGAAAACCACCAATAACCAACTCATTAAATATTTGTTTTGACATAATATAATCTCACCTCACTTTTATTAGTATTATAGCATTACTTACTCGAACTGTGTAAGTATATCTACCTTTTTTTATAGGAAAATTATATATGAAAGAAAGGTGGACTATATGTTTAAAAGAACAGATGAAAACTATATTTATGAAGTAGTATCAAAAAATATCAAAAAGTACCGTCAACTTAAAGGATTTACACAAGAGCAATTAGCAGAAAAAATTAATTATTCTACACAATTCATTTCAAATATTGAAAGCAAGAATTTTCAAACATTTTCATTAGGTACAGTATGGAGAATAGCATTAGTTTTAGATTTAGAAATGGATACACTATTTAAAGAAAACAACGAAGACTAAGTTAACTATTAAAAAATCAACGTTGTCTTTAACAGTCAATAGCCATACTCTATATATAAATTAAAAGAAAATTCACATTGTAAAATATCCCCAATATTGAAGATAAAACACAAAAAAATAATAAAAATTATAAAAAAATAATAAAATTATATTGCCTAAATAAAAAAAATGTTATATAATCAATATTGTCTTGTGAAAACAAGCGGTTTTATTTATAAAAAACCGAGAATTTTCCGAGAATTATCATGTTAATGTGTGTGATGTCATGTTAAATTATGATGTTAAAAAAATAATGAACTGCATATTATATTTATAATATGGCATAAGCAAAGGGTACTAAATTAATAGTACACTTGCCTTACAAGCAGGGGGTCATAGGTTCGAGTCCTATATCGCCCACCATTTATGTGCCGAAATAGCTCAATTGGTAGAGCAATTGATTTGTAATCAATAGGTTACGGGTTCGATTCCTGTTTTCGGCACCATTGTTTTTTTGGAGAGGTAGCGAAGTGGCTAAACGCGGCAGACTGTAAATCTGTTCCTTACGGTTCGATGGTTCGAATCCATCTCTCTCCACCATTAGTATTGCCTCGTAGCCAAGTGGTAAGGCATCAGACTTTGACTCTGACATGCGCTAGTTCGAGTCTAGCCGAGGCAGCCATTATTGTATTTGTTCCGTTAGCTCAGTTGGTAGAGCATCTGACTTTTAATCAGAGGGTCTGGAGTTCGAATCTCCAACGGGACACCATTGTTTGTGCCTGAATGGCGGAATAGGTAGACGCACAGGACTTAAAATCCTGCGGGCTTCAACACCCGTGTCGGTTCAAGTCCGACTTTAGGCACCAAGAAGTGGAGGAATACCCAAGTCTGGTTGAAGGGACCGGTCTTGAAAACCGGGAGGTCGTGCAAGCGGCGCAGGGGTTCGAATCCCTTTTCCTCCGCCACAATATCGCGGGATAGAGCAGTCTGGTAGCTCGTTGGGCTCATAACCCAGAGGTCATAGGTTCAAATCCTATTCCCGCAACCATAATTGGTCTCATGGTGCAGCTGGTTAACACGTCTGCCTGTCACGCAGAAGATCGCGGGTCCGAGTCCCGTTGAGACCGCCAAATTTGGCTTCATAGCTCAGTCGGTAGAGCAGAGGACTGAAAATCCTCGTGTCGCTGGTTCGATTCCCGCTGGAGCCACCAATTTATAATTTAAAAATTTGACCGGTAGTTGGTCATGCGCTCGTAGCTCAGCTGGATAGAGTGTTTGGCTACGAACCAAAAGGTCAGGGGTTCGAATCCCTTCGAGCGCACCACTCGGGAAGTGGCTCAACTTGGTAGAGCACTTGGTTTGGGACCAAGGGGTTGCAGGTTCAAATCCTGTCTTCCCGACCATTATGAATATTAGAACTTAGAAATAAGTTCTTTTTTTTGATTCCTTGGTCCCTACAAGTAGATCCTATCAAATAAGCGTTCTAAGTCTTGTTCATTTATAGAAAATGATGTGCCATGATCATGGATATCTCCCCATTTTCTTTTAGTTGTATATACTCCGATTCTAAACGTAACGTGAATCATTCCTAATTCAATTAGTTTTAAAAATCTTTCAAAGGACGATAATTGGTAAAATTTAATATCTGTATATTTGAAATACACTTTGTTATGAGAAAATTTTCTTTCTGCATGTATAAATGCTAATTTTTTTAATTTTCTTTCTAATTTTTCCTGTAAGATTTCAAATGACCATGATGTTAATTCATCTACAATTTTTAAGTTTTTGTCATAAATACGTAGTATAACTTTTTTTTCTTTCCAATTTACATATAATTTAAAATAATGGTTATTTAATTTAATTTTTGCATTACCATATACAGATATGTTAAATACTTTAAATTGTGGTAATTCTTTATTAGCATATCCATATTCATATAACAATCTTTTAATTTCAAATAAATAACTATCAGGAACTGCACAAAATAATGTTATATGATTTTCTCTTTTTGAACATTTTGTTTTTAGTTCAATTCCTTTATAATCGGGAATTTCAAAATTTTCTGTTTGCTTGTTTAGTATCGCTTCTAAGGTTATTCCAACAGCCCCTTTGCCTTTTCCTTTACTTTCTATCCATTGATTAGTAATTACTTTTTCTTGAATTTCTTTTAAAGTATCTATATATACCGCCTCCTATAGATATTATTTAAGAAACTTTGCAATTTACTTATCAAAATTTTAATAAACATATTATTTTTTTCTTTCGAATGATATTTGCTAATTTTTAGATATTTTTATTCTCGAATTAATGAAAAATGTATAGTTTATTTAATTATTCTATAAATAATATTTATAATTATATAGAATTGTATGGTATAATTGTAAATAATAAATATTATATGAGCGATTATGGGCGATGCTAAAATGAATAAAATTGTAAATTCTTTGTTAGAATGGTATATAAAAAATAAAAGATTGTTGCCATGGCGAGTTGATAAAAATCCTTATCATGTATGGATTTCAGAAATCATGTTGCAACAAACTAAGATTGAAACAGTAATTAGTTATTATTGTCGTTTTATAAATGAATTGCCAACAATTGCTTCACTAGCTGATTGTAGTGAAGATAAATTACTTAAATTATGGGAAGGATTAGGATATTATAATAGAGCAAGAAACCTTCAAAAAACTGCCCAAATTATAATGAACCAATATGATGGCCAATTTCCTAACTCTTATTTTGAAATTCTATCACTTCCGGGTATTGGTGAGTATACAGCTAGTGCTATTGCTTCAATTTGCTTTTCTTTAAAAGAAGCAACAGTAGATGGTAATGTCTTAAGAGTTTATATGCGTATTAATAATTGCTATGATGATATTAATAATGTAAAGGTTAAATCCAGAGTCAGAAATGAGTTACTTTCTATTATGCCAGATAATCCTGGTGATTTTAATCAATCATTGATGGAATTAGGTGAGACGATTTGCCTGCCCAATGGTATTCCAAAATGTTTAATTTGTCCAATTCGTGATTATTGTCAAGCTTTTCAAAAGGGTAACTACTTAGAATTGCCAGTAAAATATATAAAGAAAGATAAACCAACAGAATTTTATACCATATTCTTATTTCTTTATCATAAGAAAGTAGCTATCTGTCGAAGAAAAAACGTCGGATTATTACAAAATTTATGGCAATTTTTTAATATTTCTAATAAAATGAGTTTGTCACAGGTAAAAGATTATTTGGAGAGCAATCATATTTTGTTTTGTGATGTAAAAAAATCAATTAGCTATACTCATATTTTTACACATAAAAAATGGAATATGGTTTCTTATATTATAAATTTAGAGAGTATTTCCAATATTTCCGATGTTCAGTGGGTAAATTTGGTAGAGTTGGAGGAAAAATATGCTTTGCCAAGTGCCTTTCAACCGTTTAAAAAAGTGATTGTGGAGGAATTGAAAAATAATGATGAAGCGTAGTAGTGGTGTTTTAGTATATAAAATAGAAAAAAATCAGTTAAAGGTGTTATTATGTCACATGGGCGGACCTTATTGGCAAAATATCGATGAAGGTGCATGGTCCATACCGAAGGGAGAAAAGGATAAAGAAAAAGCTATTGATACTGCTGTTCGTGAATTTAAAGAGGAAACAGGATTTACAGTGAATCCAAAAAATTTGCAATTTTTAGGTAGTAAAAAACAGTCAAGTAATAAATTAGTAACTATTTTTTATACTATTGGTGATTATGATCCTTCTAAAGCTATCAGTAATACTTTTTCTAAAGAATGGCCAAAAGGAAGCGGGAATATTCAACAGTTTCCAGAAATGGATCGTGCGGAATGGCTAGATATTGCAGTGGCAAAAAGAAAAATTTTACAAGGACAAGTTTATTTTTTAACAAAATTAGAGTCCAAATTACAAAAATAGTATAAATATAAAGGTGGTAGTATGAAAATTATTTCTTGGAATGTTGCAGGTTTTCGAGCTTGTTTAAAAAAAGGATTTTCTAATTTTTTTGAGGAGGAAATGGCAGATATTTTTTGTATTCAAGAAGTAAAAGCAACTTATGAACAATATGATTTTCATCCTCCTAAATATTTTGAATATTTGTATTCTGCCGAAAGGAAAGGGTATTCAGGTACTTTAATCTATAGTAAAATTAAACCAATTTCTGTAACTTATGGTATTGGAATTCCTAAATTTGATAGGGAAGGTCGCAGTATCACTTTAGAATTTTCTGAATTTTATCTTGTCAATTTATATGTCCCAAATGTAAAAAGAACTTTAGAGAGAATGGCTGAGAGAATGGAATGGGAACAAGAAATTAAAAAATATCTCAAAAAATTAGATTGTATTAAACCAGTTATTATTTGTGGTGATTTTAATGTTGCTCATACTGAAATGGATATTAAAAATGCTAAGCAGAATATTGGAAATGCTGGTTTTACTAATGAAGAAAGAGAAAAGTTTACAAAATTACTTGCTAGTGGTTTTATTGATACGTATCGTTATTATCATCCTGATGAAAATGATGCTTATACTTGGTGGAGTTATATGAACAATGTAAGAGGAAGAAATATTGGTTGGCGGATTGATTATTTTTTAGTATCTAATCGTCTGATAAATCAAGTTTCTAATACTGCAATTTATAATAATGTTTATGGAAGCGATCACTGTCCCATTGGAATAGAAATAAAATAATTAAAGAAAGAATATAGATATAAAGTACCCCCAATCGTAGAAATCATAGAAATATGCCTTATAGAAGGTGAAGATTTATCATTAAATTAAATGAAAATTACTGTACAAAAGATTGTTTTTTATGTTGATGCTTATTTAGAGGACGAATTAATTGAAGCTATTGACTTATCTGATCATAACTTTGTTTTAGTTGTATAATGGCATCTGGAAACAATGGTTCATTATGATAATACTACAAAAAATATTTGACACTTTTATTGAAGCTTTTAGACAGTAAATTCGTAAAATTATGTATAAATAGATATTTTTTTCTTCTCTTTTTTAATTTTATGTTTATAGTATGCTATAATCTAAGAGAGCCTAAGAAGTTCTCTTAGGTCTTTTTTGTTTTTAGGAGGGATTGTTTTATGACAAAATTTGTATTTGTAACAGGAGGAGTTTGCTCAGGTCTTGGAAAGGGGATTACAGCATCTAGTATAGCTTTATTATTAAAGGCTAAAGGATATAAGGTTTTTATGCAAAAGTTTGATCCTTATATGAATGTTGATCCAGGAACAATGTCACCGATTCAGCATGGTGAAGTTTTTGTAACGGCAGATGGATGTGAAACGGATTTGGATTTAGGACATTATGAAAGATTTATTGATGAAGAATTAAATTATACCTCCAATATTACAAATGGGAAAATTTATTCTAGTGTAATTGAAAAAGAACGTAGAGGGGACTTTTTAGGTGCAACGATTCAGATTGTGCCACATATTTCCAATGAAATTAAGAATAAAATTTATGAGGCTGGGACAACTAGTGGTGCTGATATTGTCATTACGGAAATTGGAGGAACAGTTGGTGATATTGAATCTTCTGTAATGATGGAGTCATTAAGACAATTTCGATTAGAACAGGGAAGGGAAAATACTTTTTTTGTCCATACGACTTTAGTCCCTTATTTATATGGATCTAATGAATTGAAAACGAAACCTACTCAAAATAGTATTATTGAATTAAGAAGATTAGGAATTCAGCCTGATATAGTAGTCACTCGTGCGCCAATTGATTTAGGTGATGCAGTTAAAAAGAAAATTGCTTTATTTGGCAGCATTCCTCCAGAAAATATTATTGAAGCCAAAGATGTTACTAATATTTATGAAATTCCCATTAATTTTCATAAACAAAATATTGAGGAAATTATTTTAGCTCAATTTGGTTTAAAAGTGACAAAAAGTGATTTAGCGGCTTGGCAACATCTGCTTAATACAGTTGAAAACTTAAATGGAGAAGTAGAAATTGCTTTAGTTGGAAAGTATGTAGAATTAGAAGATGCTTATCTTTCGGTTAAAGAAGCTTTAAAAGCAGCGGGCTATCAGTATAAAACAAAAGTAAAAATTAATTGGATTGATAGTGAATCCTTAGAAAAAGAAGGAATAAATCTAAAAGAGGTATTTAAAAGTAGTAGCGGTATTTTAGTTCCAGGTGGCTTTGGCAGTCGTGGAATTGAAGGTAAAATCTTGGCTTGTCAATATGCTAGAGAAAATAAAATTCCTTATTTAGGTATCTGCTTAGGAATGCAGATTGCTGTTATTGAATTTGCTCGAAATGTTTGCGGATTAAGCGATGCATCTTCTAAAGAATTTAATGAAATATGTCCAAATCCAGTAATTGATTTAATGGCAGACCAAAAAGCAGTTATCAATAAAGGAGGAACTTTAAGATTAGGTAATTATGAATGTAGATTACAAAAAGGAACTTTAGCATATAAAGATTATGGTTGTGATACTATTTATGAAAGACATAGACATCGTTATGAGTTTAATAATAAATACCGTGAATTATTAGAAAGTAAAGGTATGGTTTTTTCAGGAGTAAATCCAGAAAGTGGGCTAGTAGAAATTATTGAATTACCTAATCATCCTCATTTTATTGCTAGTCAGTTTCATCCTGAATTTAAGAGTAGGCCTACCAAAGCGCATCCTTTATTTATTTCTTTTATTGGTGCTAGTATTGATTATTGTAAGCATAAAAAATAAAATATACTATCTATCGAATGTTTTATTGATTAATCAGTTACTTTAATAGAATAATTTGCAGGACCTTCTATAATATTTCCTTCTATATCAAATCTTGAACCGTGACAAGGACAGTCCCAAGTTTTTTCTTTATCATTAAAAACTAAATTACACATCATGTGGGGACATTTATGTTCTACGATGTGTTTTTTTCCTGAATAGTCAAAATAAATACCATAATATTTCCCGTTTATTTTCATAATATAAACATGCTCATTATAAAAAGTAGGATTTTTTTTAATTGTAGTTTGTATATATGCTTTAGAATAATGAATGGCTCCAATGATAGACTGTATTATACCAGTGGTTGTTATCCTTTGTGGATCGAATAATTTTATATATGAATTTGGTTTTTTCATGATGATATCTGATAATATTTTTGCTGCAATTGTTCCATTAGTCATTCCCCATGCATTAAAAGCAGTGGCAATTAATAAATTTGGCTCTTTTTTATGCATAATTCCGATGATAGGTAAATTGTCATTAGAGATAATATCTTGATTCATCCATGTATATTCTGGCTCTTTAGAAAATAATCTTTTAAAATCGTTACTACTTTGTTGATAATTCTTCTTATAATCAATTTTGTTGGTTAAACGATGCTGGTTTGAACCATAAATAATATAATTTTTGTAAAAACGAATAGAGTGTAGATTAGTATCTATGCTAATAGCGGTAAATGGTTTAGAATCTAATTTAAATTTGCTACTATTTACATATTCTCTTTTTATATAAGTTTTTATAGGGATAAACCCTGGTTTGATGAAAAATGGGTAATGACAAGCTACTATTACATATTTAGCAGTAATTATTCCATCATTTGTTTTGACTTTAAAAATATTTTTTTCTTTGGTAATTTCTAGAGCAATTGTTTGTTCATAAATTTTAACTTTTTCTTGTACTTTTATTCGGAGTTCATTGATATATTTTAGTGGATGAAATGTATAAGTATCTTGTACTTCCAACCCGTATTTAATGGGAAAATGGATAGGTAATTGATTTACAACATTGCATTTTACACCCCAGCTCTCCAGTAACTGTTTTTCTTTATTGATTTTTGTTATTCCTTGGTTTTCTTTTGTAAAAATAAAAGAATTACATTTTTCTAAATCACAATGAATATTTTCTTTTTCTATTATGTTTTTTATTAAGTCGATAGATTCTCTTTGTGAATCAAAATAACATTTACTTGTTTTTGTACTGAAGGATTTTTCAATATCTTGATAAATTGTGCCTTGTAAGTAATTTAATTTTGCTGTTGTTTTACAAGTAATACCTTTACCAATATAACTTTTATCAATGATAGTCACTTTTAAGGGAGAGTCCATTAAAAAATAGGCAGTAGATATTCCTGTAATACCACCACCTATAATTAAAATATCTGTTTCAAGTTGTTTTTTTATTTTTGGAGATGGAAAATTTTCTGCTGATTGAAAATCTTCCCAAATAGAATGATTGTTCATATTTTTCACCCATAAGTAGTATGCATCAAATATCTATTTTTTATACTTTAGGATTCATATGTACCATGCAATGTTTTACATCGCAAAAGGTATTTTCAATTTTATCATGAACATTTTGTGCAATTTGATGGGAATCTAGTAGTGTTAAATTAGCATTCGCACTAATTTCAATATCAATATAAATTTTATTGCCAAATAATCTAGTTTTTAAGGAATCTATTGAAATTACGCCATCTATTTCAAATATTAATTGCTCTAATTTCTTTATAAAATCATCGCTACAGGATTTATCAATCATTTTATCAACTGAATCTTTAAAAATATCAAAGGCAACTTTTATAATAAAGGCACAAATAATGATGCTTGCAATAGGATCTAATAATTTAAATCCTAACATTGCTCCACCAATTCCAATCAAGCTTCCTATAGAAGACAAACTATCACTACGGTGATGCCATGCATCAGCCATTAAAGCGTCCGAATGAATTTTTTTAGCAATATTTCTAGTATACCAGTACATTCCTTCTTTGGTAATAATAGAAATAATAGCTGCTATCAGTGCTATGATAGTAGGAATTTTAATATTCGAATAATTTTCTGTGAATATTGTTTTTATACCTATCCATCCAATTCCTAGACCGGTTATAAATAATAATAGGGATAAAATAAAAGATGCTATACATTCAATTCTTTCGTGGCCATATGGATGTGATTTATCTTCTTCTTTACTAGATAGTTTTAATCCAATTATTACTATAATAGTACTTAATACATCTGATAAAGAATGAATACTATCTGAAATCATGGCATTACTATTTCCTATTATTCCACAAATAAATTTAAAAATGGATAAAAAGATATTTTCAAAAATAGAAATAATAGAAACTTTGATTCCTTCTTTTAAATTTATGTTTTTTTGCATGATTAAATCTCACCTATCTTTTAGTATTGCTTCTATATTATATGTACAATTTTTGTATAAGTCAAATTTTATTGGTTAAAAAAAGTTGAACTTATAGAAATTTCGTTTTATAATTGTGATAATAGGAGGGTAAAATGAATAAAAAAGGATTTACACTGGTAGAATTATTGGGTGTTGTCGTTATTTTATCAATTATTATGTTAATTGCTATTCCTAACGTGACATCAGTATTAGAGAAAAATAAACGTGATACTTATATAGCAGATGCTAAAAAATTAATTTCTCAAGCTAAGTATGAAATTAATAATAGTAATATAGAAAAACCAAATTCAACACAAATATTAAAAATTAGATTATCTTATATAGGAACTAGTGAAGTGTCAAAGGATCCAGATGGCAATCAATATGATTTGAATAATTCCTATGTAATTGTGGTTCGTAAAGATGGTTATTTGAGGTATTATGTTAATTTGGTGACTACGATTGATGGAAAAAATAAGGGAATTTGTCTGGCAAGTGAAGAGGAATTACAGGATGATCAAAAATTAACTAAGGTACAACAAGGCTTTTCTATACCAGAAACGAAAAAAATTCAAGAAACAACAGGTATTCTTAATGGAACTATAAAAGAATTGTAAAAAGAAAATAGAAACAAGTAGAAAAAAGATTGTCAAATAAAAAGTTAAGTGCTATACTTAAAATGTAAAAATAGGATAGGAGGAAATATTTATGAAAAAAAATATGACTAGGAAAGGATTTACGTTAATTGAATTATTAGCAGTTATTGTTATTTTAGGAATACTTTTAGCAATTGCTATTCCATCAGTAACAAAATATATTAATGAGTCTAAGAAAAAGACTTATATTACTAATGTACAAACTTATGCAAGAACAGCTATGTATCAAGCTGATATTGGAACATTTAAGCATCCTGTTAATAAAGATGATGCTTCAATAATTAGTTTTAGTGCAATTACACCATATTTACAGCAAGGAGGACTTACATCTCCTTATGGAAAAGCTTTTGATCAAGATTCTTCTTTTGTAGTTATTGTAAATACAGGAAGTGCTGAAGATCCAAAATATAAGAGTTTTATTGCTGCAATTGATGAAGATGGTTATGGTATAGGAACAGGAACTGGGGAAGATGCTACGGCACAGGCTATTCTTTATGATGAATTAAAGATGGATAATATCGTACAAGTTTCTTCTGGTACAGGGGTTGAAATGCCTACATTAAATGGTTCTATTTCTTTAGAGTCCGACCAATATAGTGGTGAATATCATATTACATCAGTTGACACAGAATAAAAGGGCAGGCTTATGAAGAATAAAAAAGGTTTTACGTTAATTGAATTACTAGCTGTTATTGTTATTTTAGCAATTATTTTAGCAATTGCAGTTCCTAAAGTTACTCGATATATTACTAAAACTAGACAAGATGGTTTTACTAGTACGGCTTTGGATTTTATTGAAGCTGTTCGTGATGATACGACTAGTGAATTTTATGATTTCCCAATAGGTGTCGATGATGTTACAATTATTTCATTAGATTTAATTAAATTAGAAAAGGGTGGAAAAAAATCTTCATTTAATGGTGCATGGCAACCTAAATATAGTTATGTGGCAATTATTAATGTGGGTACTGATGTCGATCCTGATTACGAATATTATGTTGCTATTAGGGATTCCAAACGTTATTCTATTCCTTTAACTGAAGAAGATTTTGTTGAACGTAGCTCTATTGTTAGAGACAATGTATCAAATACCAAAGTAAATATCACACCAATGTGTGGAACAGAGAATGGCGTATATCGAGTAATTGATTATATTGCTGGTTTGGAAAAATATCAAGTTTCTACTGGATGGAATGCTACCATTTATAGTTCTAGTGAATGTTAATAAAAGTCCTCATTTTGAGGATTTTTATATTGAAATATTCTTGATAAGTTAAAATGGGTATGATATATTTATAATAAGGAGTGACTGAAAATGAAAAATGAAAAAGGGTTTACTTTGATTGAATTGTTGGCAGTTATTGTAATTCTTGGTATATTAATAGGAATAGCTGTTCCTAAAGTATCTCAGTATATTAGTAATTCTAGAAAAAAAGGGTTTATAGATTATGCGTTATTTATAATTGAAAGTGTTAGAGATGATGCTACTAGTGAATTATATCCATTTCCTATTAGAAGTAATGATGTTGTAATTGTTACTTTAGATTCTGTAAGGTTAGAAAAAAATAAGAAAAAGTCATCTTATGGAGGAAATTACATCTATAATAAAAGTTATGTTGCTATTGTGAATGTTGGAACTGCCATTGATCCAGAGTATAAATATTATGCTGCTGCTCAAGATTCTAAGGGGTATGCTATTCCACTAACCATTGAAGAAGATATTGATACTGATAAAATTATTGCCAAAGCAAAAAATAAAATGGAAGTAACTATTCAATCACTATGTGGAACAGAAGAAGGATATAATAAGAATTATAGTACTATTTCTGGTTTAGATAGTATTCAGCCAGTAGACGAAAATGGAAATAAATTAAGTTGGAATGCAATAATTTTTAGTGGAAAGGAATGCGCATCTAGTGGAGAATAAATTATGGATAGGTTCCCATGTATCTTTTAATAAAACTGATCAATTATTAGCTTCTGTCAAAGAAGCTATTTCTTATCAAGCAACTACTTTTATGTTTTATACAGGTGCTCCGCAAAATACGGTAAGATCAGAAATTGATGATTTTAAGACAATCGAAGCTATGAAATTAATGAAAGAAAATGGCATTGATATTCAAAAAGTAATTGTACATGCCCCTTATATCATTAATCTAGCCAATCGTAAAAACTTAGATTTTGGTATTTCTTTTCTGATTCAAGAATTAGAAAGATGTGATCAATTAGGTATGAAATATTTAGTTCTACATCCGGGTAGCCATATTGGTATGGGAATCGAAGAAGGAATCAAAAATATTGTAGATGGACTCAATGAAGTATTAAAGAAATACCATGGAAATACAAAAATATTACTAGAAACTATGGCTGGCAAAGGTTCCGAAATCGGTAGTAACTTTCAAGAGTTAAAAATGATTTTAGGTGGTGTTACTTACTCTAATCGCTTAGGCATTTGTTTAGATACCTGCCATTTAAATGATGCAGGTTATGACTTAACAGATTTTGATAAATTATTAGAAGAATTTGATCAAGTAATTGGTATTGATAAAATAGGCTGTATCCATATTAATGATAGTAAAAATGAAAAAGGTTCGCATAAAGATAGGCATGAAAATATTGGCTTTGGAACCATTGGGTTTGCACCTTTATTAAAAATTATTTATCATCAAAAATTAGAAAATATTCCTAAAATTTTAGAGACCCCATATATCAATGGAGATTATCCTCCTTATAAACAAGAAATAGAAATGATTCGTAATCAGAAGTTTGATGAAAATCTAATAGAAAAAATTATTTCGTTTTACAGTGAATAACTACCAAATGGTAGTTTTTTTTTCTGCTATCTGTTATACTAAAGGTGGTGTTTTCTATGCAAAATGGAATTTTAGTAATTAATAAAGAAAAAAATATGACGAGCCGAGATGTTGTCAATATTGCCTGTAAAAAATTAAAGACAAGACATATTGGTCATACAGGAACTTTAGATCCTATTGCTACTGGGGTATTAGTATTAGGAGTTAATGAAGGCTGTAAAGTAATAGATTTATTAACAAGTGCCAGTAAAGTATATCAGGCAGAAGTACTAGTGGGGGTAGAAACAGATACCTTAGATATCACAGGACATGTTTTAAAAGAATATAATATAGAGAATTTAACGAATGAACAAGTAAAAAAAGCTTTGGGAAAGTTTCAAGGAAAATATTTACAGGAAGTTCCTAAATATTCTGCTGTACATGTTGATGGCAAAAGATTATATGAATATGCAAGAAACCAAGAAGAGGTAATCCTACCAAAAAGAGAGGTTGAAATATTTCAAATCGAATTATTAGATTCTGTTATCAAAAAGGATGACTTTTATACCTTCTCGATTCGTGTTCATGTTAGTAAGGGAACCTATATTCGGAGCCTAATACGTGATATTGGAAAAGAATTAGGATATCCTTGTACTATGAAGAATTTAATCAGAGAAAAACAAGGAAACTTTTCATTAGAAGATGCTATTTCTTTAGAAGATATAAAACCAGACCAGATCATGAAAATAGAAACAGCATTAACTGAATATGAAAAGATAATAGTAGAAGATGATATGCTAAAAAAAGTAGAAAATGGAGCTATTCTAAAAATTAATACAACGAGTCAATATGTATTATTACTAAACAAAGAAAAAGAGCTATTAGCTATTTATGAACGATATGTAAAAGATCCTAGTAAAATGAAACCATATAAAGTTTTTAGGAGGAATAGTAGTGAAGAAGTTAAGTGAATTATATGAAATTGATAAAAATCAAGATGTTCTAGTAAAAGGAATTAAGATTAATTCCAAAGAAATAGAACCTGGTGATATTTTTGTATGTACTATGGGAGTTACTGCCGACCGTCATGATTTTATTCCGGAAGCAATTGAAAATGGAGCCGTAGCTGTAGTAGTAGAAAAAGATATCGAGTGTAGCGTTCCCACAATTAAAGTGGAAAATACGAATCGTGAACTGCCTATTTTAGCTAGTAAATTTTATGATCATCCAGAAGAAGAATTAGAATTTATTGGCATAACTGGTACCAATGGCAAAACAACTGTTGCAACAATTATTCAGACATTAATGGGAAATGATATTTGTGGTTATTTAGGAACCAATGGAATTTCTTGTAGTAAATTTCAAGAATCCATCCGTAATACTACACCAGATTCTGATCGCCTTTATGGTTATTTTAGAAAATTTGTAGATAATGGATGTAGATTTTTAAGTATGGAAACTTCATCAGAAGCTTTTTATCGTAAAAGATTAGAAAATTTAAATTTTAAAATAGGAATTATTACCAATATTACAGAGGATCATTTAAATATCCATAAAACAATTGAAAATTATGTAGCTTGTAAGAAACAGTTGGTTTGTCAAGTAAAAGAAGATGGCTTTTCTATTTTAAATAGCGATGATAGCCATTATGAAAAAGTACGAAAAAGTGCAAAAGGGACCATTTTAACTTATGGAAAACAAGAATCAACATTACAAATTATCGATGCACATTATTCTTTCCAAGGTACTAAAATAAAATTAAAATATCAAAATCAGATTTATGAATTTTTATCTCCTTTACTAGGTGAATTTAATATTTATAATTTGTGCGCTAGTATATTAGCATTACTTGCTTTAGGATATCAAATAGAAGAGATTATAAAAAAAGTTCCTAATATCATCGCACCAAGTGGTAGAGTAGAGTTTTTAGAGTTTGGACAGAAATATCATATTCTTTTAGATTATGCTCATACTCCTGATGCTTTTTCAAAATTATTTGATCTCTTAGATACGATTAAAGAGGGAAGAATTATTACGGTTACTGGTAGTGCTGGGGGTAGAGAAAAAGAAAAAAGAGGACCTATGGGAAAACTAGTTCTTGAAAAATCAGACTATGTCATTTTTACAATGGATGATCCAAGATATGAAAATGTTTCTGATATTATTTCAGATTTAGTAAAAGATTCTAATCAAACCAATTATGAAACAATTATTGATCGAAAAGAAGCAATTGATAAGGCATTTGAAATTGCTCAAGAAAATGATATTGTTTTAATAGCTGGTAAGGGAACCGATAACTATATGGCAGTAGAAGATAAATACTTACCCTATAGTGATTTAGATGTCATAGAAGAATATTTTAAAGAAAATAAAAATGGATAAGGAGCAATCATAGGAAAAGAAGAAAACAATAGCAATTTCTTCTTTTTCTTTTCAACGAAACGATCATTAAAAATTTATTTTCTTGCTTTGGATTATTTACCATGTTATACTAAATAACAATTTAGTGATAAGGAGAATTGTGGCATGATTTTAAACGATTTTAATAGTGATGATTATATTTATTTTAGATTAATAAAAGATTATGACTCTTATAAAGAGGGAGATATTCTTCGCTTTAACATCAACGACTTAAGAAGACGAGCTTTTTCAGATAAAATATCTATTTATTCTGCTTCTTTCTTTGAACTCATTCCTAAAAAAACAATTGATAAGTATGCTATTTTCCCTTATCAATTATATGAATCTGCTATTGTAAAAACAAAATGTTTACTATATCAGCTTTGCTTTGATTCAAAGGATATTATTATTTTAAATGATTTTATGAAAAAAATGTTATTTTCTGATACGGAACTTTCACCATTATCAATGATATTAAGAGGAGTAGCTACTGTGAAACAGGATAATCAGCAAAAATTGGAACAATTGGAGGAAGGTGAAATGATAGATGTCAATGATCACACTTTAAAGTTAATTGAAAAAAATTCCATTATTCCTTTTTTTGAAGCTAATCATAATACTTTTGGTGATACCATAAAAAAATATCATATTGAAAAAATAATCCGTCTCCAAGGTGGTTTACATTTAGATATTGATTTGCATCAAGGAGATATTTTATCCTTTTCTGATCCTGCAGTTGCTTTACTTTTTTGTAATCAGTATTATCTTCGTTTATTAGGTAGTTGTTGTATGTTAGATGAAAAAGAAAAACAAACGTATTTTTGTGAAGAGTTTTCAAATTGTATTCATGGCTATGAGAGTGATATTCGATATTTTGTGTTAAATGATAATATCAATGTAAAAAACAGAAAAGATTTTTCAGATTCCTCTTTATTTCCGGCCGATTTTCTTAATGATTATTTTGCTGATGGTATGTATTCTTTTTATTGGAATACATTGGATGATTTTGATTATGATGAAAATGGTTATCTTCGTTATATATGGATTTATGATAACCGTAAAGTAGAAATGGAACTTCTAAAAATTGCTCGAAGGGCGACAATAGATGAGGCAAGAGAACATTATACTCATTTTAAAAATAGAGAAGAATTAGAAGAACAAGCATTTAGTTATTATTGTAAAAATAAAAATATTTATAACAAAATGAAAAAGGAAAATCCTACTTTAACTTATGTAGAATTTATGAGACGAAATGAACAAAAAATAGCTGTTCAAAAGAAGTATATGTATCAAAAATTATTGATGACATTAGTAAATAGAAGAGAATCTTTAGAAGAAATAGAAACGCAAAAAAAATTATCATTCAAAAAATAGTATCTCATATTTCGATAAAAAACGACATAATCTGTAATAGGTGATAAAATGTTAAAAAAAATATTACAGATGTTTTTTAAAGACTTTGCCATTTTTACAGCATCTTACTCGAATAATGTCTTTCCTGATCCATTAACCAAAGAAGAGGAAGAACATTATATAGAAGAACATTTAAAAGGAAATAAAGAAGCTAGAAATCAATTAATTGAACATAATTTAAGATTAGTTGCTCATATCGTAAAAAAATATGATTCTAAAATAGAAGATAGTGATGATTTAATTAGTATTGGTACCATTGGTCTTATCAAAGGAGTAGATTCTTTTTCCAATAAACATGGTACTAAAATAACGACTTATTGTGCCAGGTGCATTGAAAATGAAATCTTAATGTATTTTCGATCTAATAATAAAAATTTAAAAAATGTATCTTTAAATGAATCAGTTGGATTTGATAAAGAGGGAAATGAAATAACGATTTTAGATATTTTAAAAGCTCCAAAACCTGATTTTGTCGATGAAATTAATAAAAAAGATAATATTAAATTATTAAAAGATTATTTAAAAGTTTTAACCGATCGTGAAAAAGAAATTATTATTAGAAGATATGGGTTAAATAATATCAAAGAACAAACTCAAAAGATGATAGCAAAAGAATTAAAAATATCCAGAAGTTATGTATCTCGTATTGAAAAAAGAGCACTTACCAAAATATTAAGAGAATTTATGAAAAATAAATCTATTAACTAATAAGATAGAAAAGTATCAAAAAAAAATAAAAATTTGATACTTTTTTTGTCTAAAAAAATATATTAGTGGTAAAATAATGTTAGTATGTGAGGTATAATATGAAAGAGGTAAAAAGAAAGAAAAGTAAAAATACACTTACAAAAAAGAGTGCAATTAAGTCTAAAAATAAGTCTAAAAATAGTTTACCTGCAAAAAAAAATTCTATTAAATTAAATAAAAATCCTTCTACTACGCCAATAGCGACTAAAGTTGTAAAGGAAGAAAAGAAAAATGAAGAAGAAAAAACTAATCCAGAAATAGTGGGACCTGATTTAAAAGAATTAGAACAAGAAATTACTAAAGATATTCATAAATCCTTTCATTCTTCGAAAAAAATTTATTTTTTGATTATTTTTCTTATTCTTCTAATTTTCATTTTTATAGGTCTTCATTTTGTTACCCCTAGTATTGATTTAATAGGGCCTAGTACTGTTGAAATTTCTTATCGGGATACTTATCAAGAACAAGGAGCTTCTGCTCATTATTTAAAAAAAGATTTAACAGATTATGTAAAAATAAAAAGTAATATAGAAAATGGAAAAGTAGGAACATATAAGGTTACATATGAAGTAGAATATAAAATATATAAAATTAAAAAAATTAGAACAGTTAAAGTAGTAGATAATGATTCTCCTGTTATTACTTTAGAAGGAGAGCAAGAGGTTAATATTTGTCCAAATGGTAAATTTAAAGAAATAGGCTATAAAGCTTTTGATGATTATGATCAAGATATAACAGATCATGTTGAAGTAACAGAAACGGAAAATGAGGTAATTTATAGTGTAAAAGATTCCTCAGGTAATCAAGCATCTATTAAAAGAAAAATTAATAAAATAGATACTACTAGTCCCAAAATTACTTTAAAAGGTAATACTACTATGTATTTAAATTTAGAGGAAAGTTTTAAGGAACCAGGTTATACTGTTGAAGATAACTGTAGTAGTAATTTAGATAATAAAGTAGTGGTAAAAGGAGAAGTAAAAGAAAAAGTAAAAGGAACCTACACTTTAACTTATGAAGTAGAAGATGATTATGGAAATAAAGGAAGTATATCTAGAAAGATTATTATTTCTGAAAAGACAGATCCTAATAGTGGTACTTATAAATCTGGGGTTATCTATTTAACCTTTGATGATGGACCAAGCAATGTCACAACCGGAGAAATTCTAGATGTTTTAAAAGAAGAAGGAGTAAAAGCTACTTTCTTTGTTACCAATAATGGACCAGATTATTTAATTAAAAGAATGTACGATGAAGGTCATACGGTAGCACTTCATACTGCTACTCATAATTATGCTACTGTATATAATTCTGTTGATAGTTATTTTAATGATTTAAGTATTGTAAGTAATCGTGTCAAAAGAATTACGGGACAGGTAAGTAAAATTATTCGTTTCCCAGGAGGAAGTAGTAATACAGTAAGTAGAAGGTATCAAGTTGGTATTATGTCTACTTTAGTAAATGATGTTCTAAATCAAGGGTATCGTTATTATGATTGGAATATTGATTCCCAAGATGCAGTAGGAGCAAATAGAAATCAAGTTTATCAAAATGTAACATCAGCATTATCTAAAAATAAGATGAATATGGTATTGATGCATGATATTAAAACGGCTACTAGAGATGCTATTCGTGATATTATTCATTATGGTAAGGATCATGGCTATACATTTGAAAGGATAGATATGGATACCTACATGATTAGGCAAAGAGTAAATAATTAAAGATTCTATTGACAGTACTAAGTACTGTTTTGATAGAATCTTTTTTCTTTTTCTAAAAAATCATGTATAATATTAAATAGGTGATTTCATGAAATGCTATCCACAAATGTATCAAAAAGATATTAAAAGCATTCCTTATCAAAAATTAAAAAAAAGAGGAATAAAGTGTTTAATCTTTGATTTAGATAATACCATTGCTTTAATTGATCAAAAAATAATCACAGAGGATACTAAAAAAATATTAACGGATTTAAAAAAAGATTTTAAAATTATCATTATTTCTAACAATATAAAATCAAGAGTGATGTCTTATGCAAATTACCTAGAATGTGATTTTGTATCCAATGCCATGAAACCTCTTTCCAAAGGATTTCGAAAAATTAGAAAAAAATATCATTTTCAAAAAAATGAAATGTGTATGATAGGGGATCAAATTGTAACGGATATTTTTGGTGGCAATCGTTATGGAATGTTTACGATATTAGTCGATCCTTTAGGGAAAAAAGATTTAAAAATTACGAGTATTAATCGTTTTATAGAAAGAAGAATTTTAAATTTTTATCAAAAGAAAAATATCATGAAAAAAGGTGAATATTATGGGTAAGAAAAAATATTGTTTAGGGTGTGGGGTTTTACTACAAAATGAAAATATAACACAAGAAGGATATGTTACTAGCCTAGAAAATGATATTTGTCAAAGATGTTTTCGTATGAAAAATTATGGTGAATATCAAGTAGTAGCAAAATCTAATGATGAATATATTGAAATTTTAAAAAATGTGGGAAAAACTAAAGATTTAGTTTTACATATTGTGGATATCTTAAATATTGATAGAGATATTCATGCCATCAGAGAATATTTACCGAATAAGATGATTTTAGTATTAAATAAAAAAGATGCTCTTCCAAAAAGTATTAAAGAAGAAAAGATTATCGAATATGTAAAATCTTTAGATATTGATTATGTAGATATCATCGTAATTAGTGCAAATAAAAATTATAATATTGATTTATTAATGAAAAAGATAAAAAAATATAAAACTTCAAACAAAGTTTATGTTGTTGGTCATACCAATACTGGAAAAAGTAGTTTAATTAATAGACTCATCAAAGATTATTCCGAAAGTGAAAATGAATTAACTATTTCTCCTCTTCCTAGTACTACATTAAATACAGTTACCATCAAATTAAATCAGGAATTAACGATTGTGGATACACCAGGTTTAGTAGATAGAGGAAATATTTCCAATTATATTGAACATACTGCCTTTAAAAAATATAATCATAAAAAGGAAATGAAACCAAAAACATTCCAAATCAAAAAGGGGCAATGCTTAGTCATTGATAATATTTGTAGAATCGATTATAAAGAAGGAGATAAAAATAGTTTTACCCTATATATTCCCAATGGCTTAAAAGTCAAAAAAATGAATGCCAATAGACAAACCATTTTACAGGATTTATCAAAAACAACTTATGAGATGAAATATCGAGAAGATTTAGTAATTAATGGATTAGGTTGGATTAAGGTAGTAGAAAAAGGAATTATCGATATTTATATTGATAAAAATGTGGAGACTTTTACAAGAAAAAATTTAATTTAGGAAGTAATATGAAAGAAAGATATGAAATAAGATGTGCAGTCTTTTTAATCTTAACGAAAAGAAAAGAAAATCAAGAATTTGTCTTACTCCAGAAAAGATTTCAAACTGGAATTTTAGATGGAATGTATGATGTTAGTGCATCTGGTCATTTAGAAAAAGACGAAACTTTAAAACAAGCTATGGTTAGAGAAGCCAAAGAAGAATTGGGAATTGATATAGAAGAAGAAAATTTAGAATATGTATCGATGATGCATGCAAAATTTAAAGATCATACAGAGTATTTATTAGTTACTTTTCATACGAGTCAATATGAAAAGATTCCAATGATTATGGAACCGAATAAATGTAATGATTTAACTTGGTATCCGATAGATCAATTACCTGAAAACTTAATAGATACTAGAAAAACGATGATTCAAAATTATTTAGAAAAAAATTTTTACAGTGAATATGGGTGGTATGAATATGACAAAAATCGTAATATCAGGAAGTAGTAAATTACAGGATAAAGTAAAATATTGGGTTCACTATTTTCAAAATAAAGGATATGAGATATTAGATTATCCTAAACATGTAGAATTAGAAAATTATCAAGTAGAGTTACCTAATATCTATCATGATTTTTATACGAATATTGAAAATACAGATGTTTATTTTTTAATGAATGAAACAAAAAATGGAATTGATGGTTATATTGGTGCTAATGCTAATGCTGAGTTAACATATGCAGTAATTCAGAATTTAATTCATGAAAAACAAATAAAAATTTACATTTTAAATATGCCTAGTAAAGAGGTTAGTAGTTATGATGAGGTAAAATTTTGGTTAGATATGGGATGGATTCATTTATATGAGGAGAAATAAAAATTGGATACGAAACAGAAACAAATAGAAAAAAATTTACCTATAGATAAGCAAGTGGAAGTTTTAAAAGAAATACTGATGAAGAATGAAAAATTAAAGCAAGTTTTAATCACATTATCTCACTCCAAATTAAAAAACTATTATGTTGCAGCTGGTTGCATTAACCAAACTGTTTTTAATTATTATCATGATTATCCACTCGATTATGGCATCGAAGATTTTGATATCGTTTATTTTGATAATGACATATCTTATGAAAAAGAAGATTCTATCATTCAATACATCAAAACATTATTACAAGATCTCGATATTTCTTTGGATATTAAGAATGAGGCAAGAGTCCATTTATGGTATGAAGAAAAATATGGTAATTCTATTAAACCATATACTAATTTAGAGGATGCCATTAGTTGTTGGGGAACAAGTGTTACTTGTATTGGGGTAAGATTAGAAGAAAATCAATTGATCGTATGTGCTCCTTATGGTTTTTATGATCTTTTTAGTATGACAATTAGACCTATCAAAAAACAGTTTACCGAAGAACCGTACCAATTAAAAACAGCCAAATGGAAGAAAAAATGGCCTCTTCTAACAATCATGCCATGGAATGATTTAGAAAGTAAATAGAACCAATTAAAAAAGAATCTATTTGTAGACCCTTTCATAAGTTTCTTTTTCTGGATCCCAGAAGAAGAAATTTTTAATTGGATGAAATGTCAAATATCCTCCAATCACAAAAATAATCGCAAGTAAAGTGACACTAAAAATTTCTACAACTTTATACTCTTGTTTTTCTAAAAATGGATAAGACATATATTGACCAAATAAAATAGAAATAAATAATAAAATAAAAGTAAAAATCATATGTTCTCCAAATCGGAGATAAACTGGTATAAAAATCACTAAAAAGAAAGCAATAGAACTAATACTACTAATGAGACATGTTAGAAAAACATTCTCAAAATGAAATTTCCTCCTTATGAAAAATAATACGAAATGAAAGATAAAACAACAAGTAAACATCATTTTCATATGTTGAAAAATGCTTTCATTCGTTGGAAAAAAGATTCCTATAATATCACTTGGAATGATACTAAATATAAAGTGCGCAGGAAAGTTTAAACCAAAGATGATAATACTACTAATTAAAATATATTTAAATGTTTTCATAATCTTAATTTATCATATATTTAGTATAGTTTTTGTCGAAAAGTAGTGTTATAATAATTTTTGTTAGGAAATATTAAGGATGCTTTTTATTAGGAAGCACTAATTGCGAATTACCAAAGATAATTACCAGGGGATTTCGGTATTATTGCTAGTGTTCTGCTATTGATTAAAAAGAAGAAATCATTTCATAGAAAGTCTATTAAAAAAATCCTCTTATATGGAATATGATTGGTGATAAAAAACGAAAACAGCTTAAGAAAATTAAAATCATTTGTGAAAAAAAATAGATATAAAACCACATTAAGAATATTTGAAGTTTGAAAAATTAGTTCGATAATTTCTAGAAAGGAGAGGTTATAATGGATAATACCAATATCATTAATGAAATACGTAGTAAAGTCGATATTGTTGATATTATATCTAGTTATTTACCTCTTACGCAACGGGGAAAAAACTATTTTGGAGTATGTCCTTTTCATGATGATACCAATCCCTCTATGAGTGTATCAAGAGAAAAACAGATTTATCGTTGCTTTTCTTGTGGAGCTAGTGGAAATGTTTTTCAATTCATTATCGATTATGAACATGTTTCTTTTAGAGAAGCATTATGCATTTTAGCTCAAAAAACAGGAATAGCAATAAATGGTATTCGTCTTGTAAAGAAAAAATCCAAGTATGATAAGTTTTATGAAATCTATGAACTTGCCCATAAATATTATCAAAATAATATGAGCAGTAGTTATGCTAAAAAAGCCAAAGAATATTTAAATAATCGAAATATTGATGAAGAAATGATTAAAAAATATAAAATAGGTCTTAGTTTAGATAAAAATAATCATCTAACCCAACTATTAATTAGTAAAGGTTATGATCTAAATACATTAAATGCGATAGGACTTACCAACTATGATAAAGATGTTTATACCAATCGTATTATGTTTCCTTTATATGATTTAAATGGTAGAGTAGTAGCTTTTTCAGGAAGAAGATATGATGGTATTAAAGAAAATAAATATGTAAATACCAAAGGAACTGAAATTTTTCAAAAAGGGGAAACACTTTATAATTACCATCTAGCTAGAGAATTTGTACGTAGTAAAAACCAAGTCATTGTGATGGAAGGTTTTATGGCTGTTATTCGTACAAAAGAAGCAGGAATAGAAAATGTAGTAGGACTGATGGGTACTGCTATGACCAAAGAACAAGCTAATTTAATTAAAAGATTATCAGAACATGTTATTTTGTGTTTAGATGGAGATGAACCAGGTAGAAAAGCTTGCTTAGATAATGGTAATGAATTAGAAAAATTAGGATGTCAAGTTTCCATTGTAGAATTAGATAACGGATTAGATCCAGATGATTATATTCTAAAATATGGAAGCGAATCTTTTCAAAATTTAATTAATAATTCCATAACTTTAAGCGATTATAGAATAAAACGCTTAAAAAAGAATATAAATTTAAATAGTGATTTAGAAAAAACAGAGTATATTCACAGTGTTTTAGTAGAAACTAGTAAAATAGAGGATGAAATTCATCGAGAATTCATACTAAAAAAGCTTGCAAAAGAATTCGAAATAGGTTATAATACCCTAGAAAAAAGGTTATTATCCTTAATGAAAGAAAATAATCAGGAAGAAAAAAAGAAAGTGGAAAATATTCCATTAAAACCAGAAATTCCAACAATCAAAAAGGATAAATATTATCTGGCAACTTATGCTTTATTATACTATATGTTAGTAGATAAAAAATGCTTGAACTATTATGAAGAAGGAAAAATTCATTTTCCAAAAGAAGAAGAAAGATTCTTAGCAAGTGAAATTTCTTATTACTATCAAAAATATGGTATGATTACTCCAGCTGATTTTTATACCTATTTAAACGATAAAGAAGAACTTTTAAAAGTATTAGATAGAGTATTAGAATTAGATTTCGATCAAGAAGTAACCGAAAAAGAATTATTAGATAACATCAAAGTATTACAGGAATATCAGATACAACAGGAAATTAAAAAACAAGAAAAAAAATTAAAAGAAGAAACAGATATTATGAAACAAGCTGAAATCGCATTAAAAATAAAAGAATTAAACATGAGATTAAAAGAAAGTCTTTAAAAAGTGAAAATGGGAGTTGAAGATAATGACAAAAGAAATTAAAACCTTTGAAGAAAGAAAAGAAAGCTTATTAAAATTAGGAAAAGAAAATGGTTTTATTACCTATGAACAATTAGCAGAAGAATTAAAGGGATTAGATGTAGATAGCGATTCCTTAGATGATTTATATAATTTTTTAGTAGATAATAATATTGATATTACATCAGAACAAGATGAATCAAATGATGATGATGACGATGGTGGTTTTAGTAATTTAGATGATTTATCTTTAGCAAAAGATATTAAAATTAATGATCCAGTTAGAATGTATTTAAAAGAAATAGGTAGAATTAACTTACTTACTTCTGATGAAGAATATGAATATGCCCTTCTTGCAGAACAAGGAGATGAATATGCTAAAAAAATGTTAGCAGAATCTAACCTTCGTTTAGTAGTATCTATTGCGAAACGCTATGTTGGGCGTGGAATGTTATTCTTAGATTTAATTCAAGAAGGAAATATCGGTTTAATGAAAGCTGTTGAAAAATATGATCCATCTAAAGGATTTAAATTTTCTACTTATGCAACTTGGTGGATACGTCAAGCCATTACACGTGCTATTGCCGATCAAGCAAGAACCATTCGTGTTCCTGTTCATATGGTAGAAACCATTAATAAACTTGCACGTGTTCAAAGACAATTAACCCAAGAATTAAATCGTGAACCAACCGATGAAGAAATTGCAAAGAAACTAGGAATTAGTATTGATAAAGTTCGTGAAGTTTATAAAATTAGTCAAGACCCAGTATCTTTAGAAACACCAATTGGAGAAGAAGATGATTCTCATTTAGGAGACTTTATTAAAGACGAAAGAACGATGTCACCAGAAGAATATGCAACAAGTGAAATGCTAAAAGAAGAATTAAGTGGTGTATTACTAACCTTAACAGATAGAGAAGAAAGAGTATTAAGACTTCGCTTTGGACTAGATGATGGACAATGTAGAACCTTAGAAGAAGTAGGACAAATCTTTGGTGTAACAAGAGAAAGAATTCGTCAAATAGAAGCAAAAGCTTTACGTAAATTAAGACATCCATCTAGAAGTAGAAAACTAAAAGATTTTTTAACAAACTAAGAGACTAGTCATAGTCTTTTTTTCTGCTATAATAAAGAAGAGGGATAAATATGAAAGTAAAATTAAATAATCGACTATTAAAAGTTGCTAGCATGGTAGATAAAAATAAATCTATTATCGATATTGGATGCGATCATGCTCTACTTAGTATTTACTTAGTACAGAATCATTCTCCTAAAAAAGTAATTGCATCCGATATTCATGAAGGACCCTTAAATCATGCTAGAGAAAATATAAAAAAATACCAAGTAGAAAAAGAAATTAAAGTAAAATTAGGAAAAGGTATGGAACCAATTGAAGAAGATATTGATACCGTCATTATTTCTGGTATGGGTGGATTAAATATGATTGGAATATTAAAATACCAAAAAGAAAAATACCAAAATGTAGATACGATTATTCTATCCCCAAATAGTGATACGGATAAAGTAAGAAAAGAAATTTGTAAGCTTGGTTTTTATATCAAAGATGAAAAATTAGTAAAAGAAAAAAACATTATTTATCCAGTCATAATGTTTCAAAGAGGAAAAAAAAGATATCATTACTTTGAATACCTATATGGTCCTATTTTAATTCAGAATAAAGATTCCTTATTAATAGAATATTTACAAGAAGAAAAAAGAAAAAAAGAAAGATTATTAGCAGTTTTACCAAAAAAATATATTCAAAAAAAATATCAGTTAAAAAAAGAACTAAAAACAATTTCTAAAATTGTATAGTTCTTTTTAAATGAAAAAAACAGGATTTTCTAAAGATAAATCACTATCAGTAGTACTATTTTTTAAAACTGTATTTTGAGAATTATTTCCATTAGAAGAATTAGGTACTATAGTATTTGATCTTCTAGTAGAGGTAGAAGTATTTTTATTAGATTTACCATCATCTTTTACGGCACCCATAATTTTAAACATAGTTTTAGCATTATTAATCATAGGTCGAACTTGATAAAAAATAGGAATGGCTTGATTTACTACATTTAATGTTCTACTGGCACCATTTAAAAAACCACTAAAACTGAATTTACTTAATAAACCTTTTCCTAGACCGCCAGCTATTCCACTTCTACTAGCAGCACCTAAGGTAGAACTAGCAGCATTTCCTATATTACTGGCCATACCTGCTGTTTGATAAAAAGGTTGATACAAATAAGGATTATAGAAACCATTTCCAAACATAATCTCACTCCTTTGCTAATATTATATGAAATAGAAAAAAAATGTTTAAAAAAAATATGGAATATGTTATACTATACATAGAGTAGAAAGTTATAAAGGGTTGATAGTATGAATTTATTTATTTTTACATATCACGTAGTTAGAAATATTTTTGCCTTTCCTATGAAATTTTTCCATCAGGCTAAAGAACATCAAATTAAAAATGAATTAGAAGCAGAACAACAGGAAAGACAAAAAAAAATATTAAAAGAGACTATGGAAACTGTTTCAGCTACTAGCGATGTTGATGAATTATTTGAAGAAAAAAAAGCTACTAAAAAAGATTTAGTTACTTTTAATTATCAAGTAAAGAATGATTTTGGGCAGGTTATTAAAAGTTCTTTTGATGCTAAAAGCATTACTGAAGTAGAAGCTTTTTTAATTAATGAAGGTTATGAGATTATTAAAATTGAGCCTAAGAAAAAGTTTAGTCTCGATATGAATATTACAATTGGTGATAATCGATTAAAGAGTGGAGAACTTAGTTTTGCTTTAACACAATTATCTACTTATATTAAAGCAGGAATTCCACTTGTTGATTCTGTTCGTATTTTGGCTAAACAAACAGAGAACCCTTCTAAACGAAAAATATATGAAAAAATTGTTTATGATTTGGTTTCAGGAGAAAATCTTAGTGTGGCATTAGAAAATCAGAGTGATATTTTTCCAAGATTACTTATTAATATGGTAAAAACTAGTGAAATGACTGGTGATTTGCCTACTACTTTAGATGAAATGAGCGACTATTATACTTCTATTGAACAGACCAAAAGACAGATGATTGCAGCTCTTACTTATCCTTTAGTTATTTTTATTGTGTCTATTATCGTCGTTATCTTCTGTTTAGTGTATATTGTTCCAAGTTTTGTTAAGATGTATGCTGAGACTGAAGCTGCTCTTCCTGGAATTACTGTATTTACTATTCATGCTAGTCATTTTGTATCCCAATATTATATAGTTATTATTGCAGTTATTGCAGCATTTTTGATTTTATTAATTACTGCCTACAAGAATATTAAATCTTTTCGAAAAATAGTGCAAACGCTTCTTATGAAAACACCTGTTATTGGAAAAATTATGATTTATAGTGAAATAAGTATGTTTACAAGAACTTTTTCTCAATTATTAAATCATAGTGTTCATATTACTGATAGTATGGCTATTTTGTCTAAAATATCAAATAATGAGGTTTATAAGGAAATCATTATGAATACTTTGGATACGCTTAGCAAAGGTGGAAAAATTTCTGAATCATTTAGAGGACATTGGGCTTTTCCTGTTGTAGCGTATGAAATGTTAGTAACCGGAGAATCTACTGGTAAATTAGGAGAGATGATGGAAAAAGTTGCAGATCACTATACTAATTTACATAAGAATGCCATTACTACAGTGAAAAGCTTAATTGAACCAATTACGATTATATTCTTGGCTGTAGCTGTTGGATTCATCTTATTATCTATTGTTATTCCGATGTTTGATATTTATGGAGCAGTTGGAAATATGTAATTTAGGGGGTTAGCTCTTTATGGCTTTTTATTTAGTTATATTTTTTATTCTAGGAACCATTATGGGTTCCTTCTATCATGTTATTGGATATCGTTTACCTAAGGGTGAATCCATTATGTATCCAAAACATTCTTATTGTATACATTGCGGAAAGCAACTCGTTTGGTATGAATTAATTCCTATTTTATCGTATATTTTTCAAAAAGGAAGATGTAGAAAGTGTCATCAGAAAATATCAATTTTTCATCCATTTATTGAAATAGTAACTGGGTTATTTTTTGCAGTTAGTTTTTATTCTTTTGGTTTTAGTTATGAGTTATTTATTTCTTTAATTTTAGTATCTTTGTTTAGTATTGTGATTGTTAGTGATTTAACTTATATGATTATTCCAGATGAGGTAACTTTTGTTTGTGCTCTTTTTATTATTGTTATCAATTTTTTTAATTTAGGATTTGTTGGAGGATTATTACAATTAGCAAGTGGAATTTTAACATTTGTTGTTATGTATATGATTATGCTAATGGGTAATTTTATTTTTAAAAAAGAAACTTTGGGTGGAGCTGATATTAAATTAATGTTTATTGCAGGTTTAGTATTGCATCCTATTTTAGGTATGTTTGTTATTTTTCTGGCTAGTAGTATTGCTTTACCAGTTTCTATTTTAATTTACGCTATTCATAAAGAACATGTAATTCCTTTTGGACCTTTTATTGTTGCCGCTATTTTATTATTATTTTTATTAAAAATTGATTTGCCTACATTGACAGGACTTTTTTTATAAGATGCTTTGAAAATGTAGATTAATGTCAATAAATTTGTTTCTTAAGATTGAAAAACGATTCTAATTATGCTAATATAAATAGTGTTATTGCCCCATAGCCAAGTGGTAAGGCAGTAGACTCTGAATCTATTATGCGTTAGTTCGAATCTAACTGGGGCAGCCAATAAAAATTAATCCTTAGAAATAAGGATTTTCTTTTTTTAAAAAGATTGTGTTCTTCTTAAAAATAGTATAAAATAAGATAGAAAAAGGATGTGTTATCATGACAAATAAAGAATTAGCAGATATCATGTTTCCTAATGTGGTTCATGATGTTAGTTATTATGAAAATTTATATCCAGAAAGAAATTTACCAGAGGGAGCTGTGGTTTCTCGTTTTGCACCAAGTCCAACAGGATTTGTTCATATGGGAAGTTTACTAGCTGCTTTTATTGAAAGCAAAGTTCCAAAAGAAACAAATGGAGTATTTTATTTGAGAATTGAGGATACTGATGGTAAACGAAGTGTTGAAAACGGAGTTCAGGGTATTATTGATGATTTAAAAAATTTTGATATTGAAATTGATGAAGGTGTCATTTCTGAAACAGAACAAAAAGGTGCTTATGGTCCATATATTCAAAGTGAAAGAAAAGAAATTTATCATACTTATGCCAAACATTTAGTGGAAGAAGGACTTGCTTATCCATGTTTTTGTACGCAAGAAGAAATTGATGATGTACGTAAAATGCAGGAACTTAATAAAGAAAGAATTGGAATTTATGGTAGTTATGCAAAATGCCGTTTTTTAACAAATGAAGAAAGAGCAGAAAAAATTAAGAATGGAGAACCTTATATTGTGCGATTAAAATCTCCTGGTGATTTTAATAAGAAAATAGTCTTAAATGATTTAGTTCGTGGTAAAATTGAATTTCCTGAAAATGATATGGATGTTGTTTTAATTAAGAGTGATGGTCTTCCTTTATACCATTTTGCTCATGTTATTGATGACCATTTGATGAGAACTACGCATGTGTTAAGAGGAGAAGAGTGGATATCTTCTACACCAGTTCACCTTCAATTATTTCAAGTATTAGGATTTCAAGCACCAAAATATGCTCATCTTGGTGTTATTATGAAAATAGATGAAGATGGTACCAGAAGAAAATTATCCAAAAGAAAGGATCCAGAAGCTGCTGTTAGTTTTTATCATGAAAAAGGAATACCAGTTGAAGCAGTTAAACTTTATTTAATGACAATTGCTAATTCTAATTTTGAAGGTTGGTGGGATCAAAATCCAACTCTTGGGATTGATGATTTTAAATTTGATTTCAAAAAAATGAGTTTAAGTGGATCTTTATTTGATTTAGAAAAATTATTAAATATTTCCAGAAGTTATATTAGTCGTCTAAC
>CANRKU010000007.1 GCA_947631295.1 uncultured Bacilli bacterium | reverse complement strand
ATTATACAAAAGAAGGAACAACCGAAAATACAGTAACAAGTGGTACTATTACATTTTTGTATACGGAAGTATCAGGAATCGGAAAAGGAATTCAAATTAGTGATGCCTATCCTATGACAGATGAACAAGGGATGAATCAAACAGGACAAGGAAGCTATTTTGATTTTAAGATCACTAGTCAAACAGCAAGTACTATTTCTATTCCTTATGAGGTAACAGCTAGAAAGAGTAATGATTCTACTTTAGAAAACGATGCCATAAAAGTCTATTTGACAGAAAAAGAAGGAGAAGAGGAAAAATTAGTTTTATTAGAAAACTATAGTAAGTTGCATGATACCAGTCAAGAAACAGCTAAAGGATATACAGAGAAGATAATTTATACAGGAAAAGTACCAGCAAATCAGAGTAATTATGAAAAGAATTTTAGACTAAGAATGTGGATAGATGAAAAAACAGATTTTAGTGGAAAAGAAGAAGAAACAGGAAATGTAACTTATCCATATAATGGGAAAACATTTACTCTAACAGTAAATGTATATTCAAATGGAAAAGTAGTAGCTAGTAAAGAAAGTATAATAAAAGGAGAGAGTATCTTATCTATTTTAAGTGATAATGAATTTGAAGAGGGAAATTATCAATTTGAGGTGAAAGAAGAAACATATCCAGTGCATATGTATGTATATGATGGTAATCAACATTGGACAAGTGAAGATAATACGATATTTGGAGATGCACAAGATGTAGCAACATCAACAAAAAATGCCCAAAATATGGTCATTGTAAAAGTAAATGGAAACTTGGAAATCGATTCAGGAGTGACAGTAAGACCATATTATGATAGTAATTATGGAGGACCGAAAGGATTCTTATTATATGTAGAAGGAACTTTAACTAATAAAGGAACGATAGATAATTCTCATGGCGCAAAAGCTGCAGGACAAAATGTATATTTATGGAAAAATACTAATGGAGACTATGAAATTGTACCTGCTGTTGGAGCATCCGGAGGAGCAGCTGTTTCTGGTACTGTAGCTGGAAATTCAGGTGGTAATGGAACCGGTCGTCAAACTGGTGGTGGTGGATCAGCAGGGGTATGGAGTGGAAATACTGGTGCCGGAGGAAAAGGAACTAGTTACTCTGGAGGAGCAGGATCTGGAGGTGGAGATAAAGGAAGCGGACAAGCTGGAAGTTCTAGTGGAGGTGCTGGTGGAAATGCAGTAGGTTCTGGAGGTGGCGCTGGAGGCGGAGCCGGAAATCCGGGAGGTGCTTCCGTAGGAAATGGTAGAAAAGGATCTAATGGAACTGGTGGATTATTAATTATTTATTCAAATACATTTGTTAATGATGGAAATATTACGGCTAATGGATCAAGTGGAGGATCAGGAAATCAAGGTGGTGGATCATCAGGAGGAGGTTCTATTAATATTTTTTATCATACTTCTTTAACTAGTGGAGTAGTTAATGCGAATGGTGGTATTTCTGCAGGTTCAGGTGGAGCAGGAGGAAAAGGAACTATTAATTCTACTAAAATAGATTAATAAAAACGTATAATAATGAATTAGAATAAAACATTTAGTAAATGGTATTACCGATAAAATAATAATTAGAAATTTTTAAATTTTTCTAAGAAAAAATTGAAAATTTCTTTTTCTTTTGTTTTCGTTTAAGTAGGAATGTCTATTCATTTTTTCAATTTTATGATAAAATATAAGTAACTTAAGGAGGTGGATTTATGAATTTACCTACTGTTGCTTTAGTAGGAAGGCCTAATGTCGGGAAAAGTACTTTATTTAATCGATTAGTTGGTAGTAAAATATCTATTATTGAAGATACTCCTGGTGTCACTAGAGATCGAATTTATAGTGAAGTAAATTATGGAAATTTTCGTTTTCATTTAATTGATACTGGGGGGATTGATGTTAATCAGGAACTTTTTAATGATGTGATTAAAATTCAAGCTGAAATTGCGATTGAAGAAAGTGATGTTGTAGTCTTTATTGTAGATGGAAAAGAAGGTATTACCGAAAATGATAAGGTAGTTCGCGATATGCTTCGCAAGAGTGGAAAGAAAGTCATTGTCGCTATTAATAAAATTGATAATAAAGAAAGTTTAGAACATCAATATGATTTTTATGAATTAGGATTTGATCATTATCTTTTTATTAGTGCTGAACATAATGATGGTATTTATGAGCTTTTGGATATGATTACTAGTGATTTTCCTGAATATAATGAACAAGAGGAAGATACTAGATTAAAACTTTCTGTGATTGGTAGACCAAATGTAGGAAAAAGTAGTTTGATTAATGCCTTATTAAATGAAGAAAGAGTCATTGTTAGTAATGAAGCAGGTACTACTCGTGATGCTGTTGATACGGTGATGAAATATAATGGTGAAGAATTTGTATTGATTGATACAGCTGGAATGAGAAAAAAGGGTAAAGTATTTGAAACGATTGAAAAATATAGCCTACTTCGAAGTTTAAAGGCAATTGATCGAAGTGATTTATGTTTATTAGTAATTAGTGCAGAAGAGGGAATTATTGAACATGATAAACATATTGCTAGCTATGCTTTAGAAAAAGGAAAAGGTTTAATTATTGTGGTGAATAAATGGGATACTGTTGAAAATTCTAATACGAAAGAATATGAAAAAATAGTTCGTAATGAATTTCAATTTTTAAGTTATGCACCGATTGTTTATTTATCTGCTCTTACGAAAAAAAGAATTCATACTTTAATGCCTGAGGTATTAAAAGTCGCAGAAAATATTAAGAGGGAGATTAAAACAAGTATCTTAAATGAAGTTATTACGGATGCTTATACGTTAAATTTACCACCATCTTATAAAGGAAAAAGATTAAAAATTTATTTTACTAATCAATCAGGTACCAAACCACCTAAATTTACTTTTCATGTCAATAATAAAGGTTTAGTTCATTTTTCTTATGAAAGATATTTAGAAAATAAATTAAGAGAAAATTTTGAGTTTGAAGGAACTCCAATCATATTACAATTTAAAAATAGAGGTGAAGAATAATGTTTGAATTTCAACAATATAATTTAAGTTTTCGAAAAGGTTATCGTGATTCATTATATGAGTTTCCATATAATGAAGATTATTTAAAGAATGATTATAGTAATTTTGCTTATATGGGATATTATGATGGATATGAATATGGTCAATACTGTAAAGATACTTTTCAGACGATGAGTATTAGTGATGAGCAATTTATGGCTGAAATTGATAAACGCCATACACAAGCTCTTAAAAAGCATAAACAATATGAGGATGATTATATTCGTTATAAAACAGGTTTTTTAGACGGAAAAAATACTATTGTTGAAAAAATTATGAAAGATGATGATAGTTTTAATGTGTTACCTGATGTCAATGAAAATGACTTGGTTTCTACAGGTTTCTATGATGGCTATTCTTATTTCTTAAAAAGTTATGTTGAAAATGGTGTAACGAATACCGATAATAAAATATCTAATGAAGAAATAGTTCGCAATTGTTTTTATATGAGGCAGTCTTCTTCAATAAAGGGTAATTCTAAATAAATGCAAATAGACTTATATCAAAAGCGTATTGATTTAATTATTGATTATATTTCGCAAATATTAATTTATGGATCCCATATACATGGAAATATTACGATTGATAAATGCCCATTTGAAGATGGAAAATATTTGGTTTTAACAGTTCAAGTTGTTCAAAATAGCTATTTTCGATGGCATGATTTAGGTATTTTGGCCAAAGAAAGTCTTTCTTTTTATCCACTTATTTTATCTACAATTTTAGATAAGTTTAAAGATTTTAATATTTGTTTTGGGGATTCTAATCAGATTTCTTTTTCAAGTTTAGTAAATCATAATCAAATAAATGTTTCATTTACACTTACTAATTCAAAAGAGAAAAATTGGTTTTTAAAACAAAAAGAATTGTTTTATAATGAAGATAAATAGGAGTTGATTATATGGCATGGTTTTTAGAAAGAAAAAATCCTAAAACAGAATTAGAAGGCTTAGATAGAGCTCAAAAAATATTAGATGAGAGATATCAAAAAGGGCAAGTTCTTGATTCTGTTTATCGTAAACAGTGTATGGTATTTCAAAAAAGAAGAGAGAAATATGAAAAAAAATTGAAAAAACAAGGAAGACTATACGATTAAAAATAATGAGACAAAATAAATCTTTTACATATAATGATGTAGGAGGTTTTTTTATGTTTGGTGATTCTTTTTTTAAGAAGGTGGAAGATAAATCAGGTGTTAGTAAAGAAACAATTATGTCTTTGGCTAATAAACTTCAAAAGTCTAATATGAAGGATGAAAAGGTATTAAGAGAACTTGTTCAAGAAATTGGAGGAGTTGCGGGTAAAGAAGTTAGTAAAGAAAAAGAAGATAAAATTGTGAATGCTATTTTAAAAGATAATGTTCCAAAAGATATTGATAAGATGATTTAGTTGCTAATCAATTTTTAAAAAGCGTTGTTGAGATAATTCTAATACTAGGAATATCTCTTTTTTTTTCTCATATAGTTAAATGAAATAGAAAGTGAGTGTTAAAGTATATGGATAAAAAAGAGATTATTAAGAATATTGCACTTCGTACAGGAGGGGATATTTATTTAGGGGTAGTAGGTGCTGTTCGTACAGGGAAAAGTACTTTTATTAAGAAGGTTGTTGAAAATTTAATTGTTCCAAATATAGAAGATGAGTATGAAAGAAAAAGAGCGTTGGATGAGGTCCCTCAAAGTGCTGCAGGTAAGACAATTATGACGACTGAGCCTAAGTTTGTTCCAAATACTGCTGCTAAAGTTCAAATTGATGATTTTAGCTGTAATATTCGATTAATTGATTGTGTGGGTTATTTAATTGACAATGCTAAGGGAGCTGAAGATGAAAATGGTCCAAGGTTAGTAAAAACACCGTGGTATGATGATCCTATTGCTTTTAGTGAAGCAGCAGAAATTGGTACAGAAAAAGTAATTAAAGACCATTCAACAATTGGTATTGTCGTTACAACAGATGGTTCTATTGGTGAATTTGAACGAAATGATTATATCGAAGCTGAAACAAGAGTTATACGTGAATTAAAAGAATTAGGAAAACCATTTATTGTGATTGTAAATTCTACTCATCCAATGGGACCAGAAACAGAAAAAATATGTGAGAAACTAAAATCAGAATATGATGTTCCTGTTTTACCTATGAATATTGAAGCAATGAATCAAAAAGATATGTATGATATTTTAAGAGAAGCTTTATATGAATTTCCAATTTTAGAGGTCAAAGTGAATATGCCGGAATGGATTGCGATACTAAATCCTAAAAATGAAATTAAGAAAAGTTACATTGATGCAATTCGTGAAAGTGTTATAGAAATTGATAAATTAAGAGATGTTGAAAAAATTAATGAGCATTTTATGAATGTTCCTAATATTTCTAAATCTTATTTATCTAATATTGATCCAGCAACAGGGGAAGTTATTATTAATTTAGAGGCTCCTAGTGAACTTTATAATCAAGCATTAACTGACATTATTCATATTGATGTTACTAATAAAGCTCAGCTACTTGCTTTATTTCAGGATTATAATGAAGCAAAACGTGAATATGATCAAATTAAATATGCTTTAAAAATGGTAAAGCAAACAGGTTATGGTGTTGCTTCTCCTACTTTGGATGATATGAAATTAGATACTCCAGAGATTACAAAACAAGGCCCTAGATATGGTGTAAAGCTTCGTGCTACTGCTCCATCTATTCATATGATTAGGGTAGATGTTAATTCTACTTTTGAACCAATTATTGGTAGTGAAATGCAAAGTAAAGAATTAATTGATTATTTAATGAAAGATTATGATACCAATCCAGCTAATATTTGGAAAAGTGAAATTTTTGGTCGAAGTTTAGATGTAATTGTACAAGAAGGTATTCAATCTAAGATTAGTATGATGCCAGATAATATTCGTTTTAAATTACAAAATACTTTAACAAAAATTGTAAATAAAGGTTCTAATAATATGATTGCTTTTGTATTATAATAGAAAAAACTGATTATAAATGATAGAAACTTTCATTGTGGTTTTTATCATATAAAATCAGTTTTTTAATGTTAATTGTAAATTTGTATTTTGTTCTATTATAAGGTCTTCTACTTTTAATTCACTAAAATATCGGTTTCCCTTATTTACAAATTGTATTTTTCCTTCTTCATCACTTGTATATGATCTAAAACATAAATAATTATGCATAATATCTTCAGTATATAAACAATCTATAATCGCATAATATCCTGGTTCTTGTAGTAAATCAGTATTTAAAAAATCTTGATAATAGTTTCCTAAATATCCTTCAAATTGTCCATTTAAAGTAGTTTGATAATATATGTTTGTTCCTGTACCTTCACCCATTATCCTATTGCATTCATTTACCCAACAAGAACTTTTTGTTCTGTTATATATAGTAGTTGTTGTAGCATAGGCATCAATATAGCATTCAATATAATCTTCTTCACTAGGATTATTTATATCATGATGTTTTGCTTCTGCTAAAATGGTGCATATAGTAATTAGTAATTGTTCTTCTGTTAGATTATATTTTTCTAGAATATAATCTATTTTTTCTTCCATGGGAATTTCTTTTTGTGATAATAAGCGATCTTCATCTTGTGAATTTAATATTAATTTTATATTTTCTAGTTCCTCTGTTTCATACTGTACTATTTCTTCTTTAATTTTATCCTGTAGAGTAGTTATGATTTCTTTTAATTTTTTTTCTCGATAATTTATTGATTCACTATTTATTTTTTTTATTAAATTATCTAGGTTATCTATTTCACTATTGGATTTTTCATAGATTATACCATATTCCTTATTTGATTTTTCTGTATTTATAGATAAGTTCATTGCAAGAGTATTTTCATTTAATGACGCAGTTAGGAGTAATGCAAATGAATTAAGCTTGAAGGTATTTTTTATGATTTGTTTTTTTATTTGTAATAATTCTTTTTTTAGATTTGTTGTTTTGTTCATAATATCCCCTCCTTAACAAAAAACATTCTAAATTATACACGAAAGGTCCATTTTTGTCAACTTTTTTCTTCTTTTTAGTACTTTTTTGATGCTGTTTTGTGATATTTATTTATTTTTAGTTATATTTTGCGATTTTATGGATTATAATAGATACATGTTTTTATATGAGAAAAGAGGGATGATATGGATTTATCACATATGAAATATATTATTTTAGAATTAATACCAACATCACAAAAAAAGGAAACAGGTCAAATTGTACAGTTATCTGCTTTAAAGTTAGATGGAATTAAATTGATGGATCGTTTTGATTATAGGATTTCTATAGAAAAAATTGAACAACCTGATTTTATTGATATGTGTAGCTATGATAAAGAACTATTTACGTATTTAGAAACAACAGAAGATATATTAGAAAAATTTCAAGAATGGATAGCTGATTTGCCATTATTTATTATTGATAATGCTTATACCCAAAGTTATTTACAAGATATTCCAAATTCCAAATATTCTATTTTTGAATATTTAGAAATAGAAAATAATGATGATTCTATCCAAAATATGATTTCTAAATATCACTTAGAACCTAGTAATTATATAGTAGATTTAATATATGAAGCTTTTATACAAAAAATTGATTAATTTTTAGTAAAAAAACTGTCAAATTAGTTGATTTTATAATTATTTCATGCTATTCTTGATATGTAAGCATGATATATGTGCTTAAAATTAATTTATGGAGGTTATTACATGAAAAAAGCAGAATTCGTAGAAGCAGTAGCAGAAAAAACTGGTTTCACAAAAGCTGATTCAGATCGTGCTATTAAAGCTGTTTGGGATGAAATCACAGAAGTATTAAAGGCAGGAGGAAAAGTTACATTCCCAGGTTTTGGTACTTTCTCAGTTGGAGAAAGAGCAGCTCGTGAAGGACGTAATCCACAAACTGGAGCTACAGTTCATATTAAAGCTAGCAAGTCAGCAAGATTTAAAGCTGCTTCAGCATTAAAAGATGCTCTTAACTAATTATATAAAATAAGTAGTATGAAAGAATGGACGTGAGTTCATTCTTTTTATGTCAATTTCGAAAATCAGTCATTGGTGATTTATGGAAAAGATGGTATAATGATAATAGGTGATACAAAATATGCTTAATACAGCTTTAAAATTAATAAAAACAATTGAAGATCATGGTTATATTGCGTATATTGTTGGTGGTTTTGTACGTGATCAATTGTTAGGAATTACTTCTAATGATATCGATATTTGTACAAATGCTAGACCTAGTGATATTCGTAGTATTTTTCCTAATTCTTGTTTACCTAATGAAGCTTATGGTTCTATTACCGTTGTAGTTAAGAATATTAGGTTTGAGATTACTACTTTTCGTAAGGAAATTAGGTATCTAAATAATCGTAAACCTATTGAATTTGAATATATTGATGATTTATTAGAAGATTTAAATAGAAGAGACTTTCGTATTAATACGATTTGTATGAATAAAGATGGAAAAATTATTGATTTATTGAATGGAAAAGAGGATTTAGATAAAAGAGAAATTCGTACAGTTGGAGATAGTATTAATAAATTTTCTGAAGATGCCCTTCGTATACTAAGAGCAGTTCGTTTTGCTACTAGTTTGAATTTTTCTCTTAGTCAAGAAATAAAGGATGCAATTATTGAGACTAGACATTATGTTAGAAATTTATCTTTTGATCGAAAAAAAGAAGAATTGAATAAAATTTTTGCTAATGTTAATGTAAGATATGGAATTAAACTTCTTTTAGAATTAGGATTGGATAAAGAATTAGAATTAACTAATTTAAAAGATTTGAAAACTTTTGATGATTTAATTGGTATTTGGACCCAGCTTGACGTAGATAATATTTACCCTTTTACTAAGAATGAGAGAGAATTGATGAAACAGATTCGAGAGGTTCTAAATAGTGATATTAATTCATTTTCTTTATATAAATATGGTTTATATGTAAATAGTATAGTGGCTGATATTAAGAAAATTGATCGAAAAAAAGTTACTAAAATGTATCAAGATTTACCTATTAAATGTCGTACTGATATTTTGATTAATGGCAGAGATATTATGAAATTATTAGCTCGTCAACCAGGGGGGTATTTAAAGGAAATTTTAATAGATATCGAGAGGCAAATTTTGATTGGAAAGTTAGAAAATAAAAAAGAGATTTTAGAAAAATATATTTTAGATCATTACCATAGTACACAAGATTAGTGTACTTTTTTTCAAGTTTTGGTATAATAATAAATTAAATGGAGGAATTATGAAAAATAGCAAGATAATTGAATTATTAAAAAAAGGAAATTTTGTAGTACCTTTATCTTTGTTTCAACTAAGAGATAAGTTTGATATTTCCTTTCCAGAATTTATATTTTTAATTTATTTAACAAACTTAGGTTCTCAGTTTATTTTTGATCCTAGTCGTTTATCCAAAGATTTAAATTTAACTTTAGAAGAAGTACTATCTTATATCGATAATTTAACAGAAAAAAATTATATTAGTTTAGAGGTTATTAAAAATGATAAAAATGTGATGGAAGAATATGTTATTTTAGATTTATTTTATGAAAAGCTAACTAATATATTGATAGCAGATATGAATCAGGAAAAGATAGAGGAAGAAAAAAATAGTAATATTTTTGAAATAATTGAGAAAGAGTTTGCTAGACCTCTGACTTCAATGGAATATGAAATTATTAGTGCTTGGTTAGAGGATGGTACACGAGAAGATTTAATTATAGAAGCTTTAAAGGAAGCTGTTTATAGTGGTGTATGTAATTTAAGATATATTGATAAAATTATTTTTGAATGGTCTAAGAAGGGAATTCGAACTCCTGAAGATGTTCAAAATAATCGTTTAAAATTTAGAAAAAATCAGGAAAAGAAAGAAAAATTGGAGTTGTTTGAATATGACTGGTTTGAAGATGGAGAAGATGAAGAAAATTCAGTTGATTGAGCAATATTTAGAAGATTTATATCCTAATCCTAAATGTGAATTAAATTATAAAAAGGATTATGAATTATTAATTGCTGTTATGTTGAGTGCACAGGCTACTGATAAAAGTGTTAATCAAGTAACAAAAGTTTTATTTAATAAATATCAATCATTAGAAGAATTAAAAGATGCCAAAATCGCAGATATTATTGATATTATTCGACCTATTGGTACTTATAATCGTAAAGCTACTTATTTAATAGAAATTGCTAATATTTTATGGAATGATTATAATGGTAAAGTTCCCAATAATCGAAAGCTTTTAGAAACTATGCCAGGTATTGGTAGAAAAGTTGCTAATGTTGTATTAAGTGAATGGTTTCACGAAGATAATATTGCTGTTGATACTCATGTTGATAGGGTTAGTAAACGATTGGGGCTTGCTAAAAACAATGATTCTGTTTTGGAAGTAGAAAAAAAATTGCAGCAAGTTTATCAAAAACAAAATTGGAGTAAAAGACATTTACAAATGGTTTTATTTGGGCGATATCAATGTAAAAGCCAAAAACCTTTATGTGAAAATTGCATGTTAAAAGAAATTTGTCAGAAAGAAAACAAAGATTAGTATTTTTTACTATACTAATCTTTGTTTTTCTTCTTTTTTAATAAATCTCTAATTTGTTCTAAAAGCAATATTTCTTCGCTTTTAGTAGGCTCCTTTTTCTCTTCTTCTTTTTTCTTTTTCTTTGTTGTAACAGTATTTACCATTTTTACAAAGATAAAAATACAGAAAGCAACAATTAAGAAATCAATAACATTTTGTATGAAATTGCCATAGTAAATTGTTGCATCTTTAAATTTTATTGTTAAATTAGTAAAATTAATTCCTCCTAAAATAACTCCAATTATAGGCATCAAAATATCATTTACTAAAGAGGTAACAATTTTACCAAATGCAGATCCTACAATTACACCTACGGCTAAATCAATTACATTTCCACGAGCGATAAATTCTTTAAATTCACTGATTATATTTTTCATAGTTAGTCTCCTTTTTTAATTATTATATCATTTTATTTTAATTTCTCAAGTTCTAGTAATAGTATTTTTAACATATATTATAAAGGTGAATACTATGATACCATTTATGATTACTTTTTTAGCTGGTTGTAGTACTTTAATTGGTTTTTTATTTGTTTATTTAAGAAATCAATCTAATCGTGTTCTTATTTCTTCTTTAGCTTTTGCTAGTGGTGTGATGTTTTTAATATCTATTTATGATTTAATTCCTACTTCTTTTCATTCTATAAGTAAAGTATACTATATGTTGCCTGCTTTTTTGATTTGTAGTTTGTTTGTTGTAATTGGAGTAATTATTTCTATGACGATTGATAAATATCTACCTGATAATACTTATCAAGATTCAACATTATATCGGGTAGGTATGATTTCTATGATTGCGATTATGCTTCATAATATTCCTGAAGGAATTGCTACCTTTTTGACTTCTAATCATGATTTGAAATTAGGCATCACTTTGGCAATAGCTTTAGCACTTCATAATATTCCTGAAGGTATTAGTGTAGCTGTTCCTATTTATTATAGTACTGGTAGCAGAATAAAAGCTTTCTTTTATACTTTGGTGTCTGGAATGAGTGAATTTTTAGGAGCTATTCTAGCCTCTATCTTTTTAGTTGGTTTTAGTAATGATTTCTTTATGGGATGTTTATATGCTATCATTGCGGGTATTATGATGCATATTTCTATTTATGAATTATTACCTTCTAGTTTTAAATATTATAAACCAATGCAAACTATTTTCTTTTTTATTATCGGTGTTGTTTTTATGTTTATTAGTAGTTTATTATTACAGTAAATAGTAGATACCAATATGAAAAAACTAAAGGATTGTTACCTGTTTTATTTAGGTTACAATCCTTTCATAATTAATCCTTCTATTTATGTTGAGAACGTTATGAACGAAATTTAATATTCTTTTATTATTCCTTAGGTTTTGTGGTAGCTGATGGATTAGGAGAACTAGATGGGCTCGGATTTGCAGATGGGGATGGATTAGTAGTAGGACTAGGTGAAGCAGTAGGAGAAGGTGTTTCTTTATTTTCTTCTTCTTTTTTATATGTAAAATTATAAATTGCTGGATCACTTTGATTACCACTATAATTTTTAAATGTTGTTACTACTTTATATGTTCCAGATATATTGGTATTAGCTTCGATTGTATAAGAATTATTGGTTGTAAAGTCTAATAATACATCATTATAATATATGTTATATCCAAATTCTCCTAATGATTGGTTTTCTGCAGGAGCATTTATTTTAGACCATGTAATTTTTATTTTTTGATTTTTTTCGTCATAAGTTACCTTTAAATTACTAACTGTTTTTAATTTATTATATTTTGATGAAACTTCTTGTGGTTCTGATCCTGTTTTAAAGTATTCACAAGTAATTTGATCTGATGGTGTACCAGCGCTAGGTAATGCAGGTGGCCAGCTTCCTTTTTCAACACATTTTTCAATGACACTTGTTGGTTGTGTAAAGGTTTTTCCTGTATTTTTATTGAAGATTACATTGCCAATTGCTTGATATAATTTTCCTCTTTGAATAACAGCAGGAGTTTGTCTTAAATGATATTCTTTACTTACCTCTTTATATCCATACCACATTGATACGGCATATTCTGGATCAAATCCAACTACCCAAACATCATTTACAGCATCACTAGATAATCCTTTTTTTGCTTTATCTTCATCTGTAAAGTTGGTTGTACCTGTTTTTGCTGCAAGAGTAACACCATTAATTTTAGCACCACTACTTAATCCGGATTGAACTGCTGTAACTAGCATATCACTAATCATAAAGGCAGTTGCTTCACTCATTACTTTTGTTTCTTTTGGTTTAATTGTTTTAACATCATTATTTTCTCTAAATACAATTTTATTAATAGTTAATGGTTCGATATAGGTACCGCCATTGGCGAATGCTGCATAGGCTGCTGCCATTTGTAAGGCATTGATTCCATCAATTGCACCTAGTGCACTAGATTCATAGATTTGGCCATTATTTGTTTCAGGGGTCAATCCTAGGTTAGTTACAAACTCATAAATTTTTTGATTTCCTACTTGTGATTGAACTTCTTGGAAAGCTTTTAAAGCTGGGATATTTCTAGATTGTGCTAATGCTTCTCTCATACTCATGGATCCCCAGAATTGTCTATCAGAGTTGTTAATAGATTGGCCAGTTGAATAACTCCAAGGTTCATCTACAATTTGTTGATAAGTAGACCAATTTAAATATTCAATAGCTGGTCCGTAGTCAAAGATAGGTTTTGCGGTTGATCCAATTTGATTTTTTTCGTCGATAGCAAAGTTCCAAGTACTCCTTGAACGATTATGTCCAGCACCAATTGCTACTACCTTTCCGGTTGCTACTTCAACAACAGCAACACCGCTTTGAATGGTATCATTAGGCCATTGGTATCTACTATTTCCATTCATTACTTCATCTAAGCCTTTTTGTCTATTTCTATCCATGTTAGTATATACAAGTACTGATGTTGTTTTTGGGTTAATATTGTATTTTTCATTTAATTCAGAAATTACGGTATCAATATATCCTTCATAATCATCTGTATAATTTTTATCTGTTAATAAAGAGGTGATAGGAAGAGCATTTGCCATATCAGCTTCTTCTTGTGTAATATATCCATGTCTTACCATTAAGCTTAATACATCTTCTCTTCGTTTATAAGCACTATAAGGATTTCTGATAGGGTTATATGCTGTAGGGTTATTAAATATTCCTACTAGTAAAGCTGCTTCTGATAAATTTAAATCCCTTACACTTTTTCCAAAATAAGTTTGGGATGCTTGTTCTACTCCCCAGGCATTACTAGATAAGTCATAGTTGTTCACATAATATTCAATAATTTGTTCTTTTGTAAAGTTTTTCTCTAATTTAAATACTGCTAAATAAATATCCTCTAATTTACGAATAATTCCTTCTATACCATGCGTTTTTGTTCTACCTGGATCTGTGTAAGTATTGGTAATTAACTGCATTGATAGAGTTGATGCACCACCAGCATCTCGATGGCCTAATAATTGTCCAATGGTTGCTTTTAAAAAACGAGGAGCATCAAAACCATTATGTTGAAAGAATCTGGAATCTTCTGTTGCAATTAAAGCATCAATAAAGATTTCTGGCAAGTCATCATAGGTGACATTTTCTCTTTGCTGTTCACCTGTACGATAAAATTCATTTCCATCTTTATCATAAAAGATACTTGACTCTTGTTTGGTTAATTGAGTGATATCAAAATCAGGTGCATCATGTATAATTTTAATTAAAAAACCTCCAACAATTAAGGCTGCTATAATTGCTAAAATTAAAAAAATAATAAGGATAATATTTAATACTTTTTTTCTTTTAGGTTTGGATTTAATCTTATCTAATAATCGGGCAATTCCTAAAATAAGTAAAATTCCAATTGTTAAGACAATTGTTAATTCAAGTCCTAGAATAAAATAGCTAAAGATGATTAAAGTAAGAATAATGATTCCTACTATAATCATTGGTTTTTCTATTTTAAATTTTTTATTCTTTTTTCTTGTTTTATTAGATTTTGCATAATTTTTTTTATTCTGTGACATTTTGATCATAATTTACCTCCATATATTTTTTTATAATTTCCAAGTAATCTAATCTAGGTGCATATTTTTCTTTAATTTCATATCCTTTTGTTAGAAAATATTCATAAGGAATCGATTTTCTAGTTGTATCATCAATATAAGAAAAAAAGTCACTAGCAAATAATAAAAAGGTTTTATTATATTTTATAAATCTTATAATGACAAAGGCAATTCCACCATTTTCCAAAATATTTCTTAAGTGGTTCATCTGATGAGGATGGATGTTTTCTAATGGAAAATAACTTTCATTATTCGTTTCTTTAGCTTCAAAGTCAATGTATTTTCCTTGATATAATCCATTATAATCGGTAGTAGATGGTGATTCAAAGTAAGCTTCTTTTATTGTGATTTTTCCTGTTTTATTCGTTTTGCTAGGATAGCTTACTTTTAAAATCTTGATAGGTGTTGGTTTTTTATAGATAAAAGCTTGTTTAGTATCAATATAATATTGGTTAGATAGATTGATATCATTTTCTAAATTCATACCACGATTATTATGAAATACTTGCTTTTGATTTAGAATTTCCTTTAAAGAGTTTCCTTTATTATATTCCATTAAATCACCTATATCATATTATACTATATGTATAAGATTTTTTCCATCTTTTTTCTCATTTGTTTTTTAACAAAATTTGACTTGTTTTGTCGAATTGATGATTTTGGTAATAAATTATTTTATAATAAGAATAATAGGAGGTTCGTATGAATTATTTACATGTTATAGAAATTTTAAATAAAATGGAAAAAAAGGTGGTACAAGCTAAATTAATCACTTATACAAATAATTATTCACGAAAGTAATATCATAGTGTATGATGAAATTAGATGAATTAAGAGGATTATATATTGCACATAGGGGTATTCAAGTTAATGGAATTGTAGAAAATACTATTTCTGCTTTTTCTCTTGCTTTGGAAAAAAAAGTTCCTATTGAATTGGATATTCATGTTTTGAAAGATGGAAATATTGTTGTATATCATGATGACACTTTAAACAGATTGATGGGTATTGATCAAAAGATATCTAATTATACATATCCAGAGTTAAAAAAATTACCTTTTCCTAATACTGATAGTTCTATTCCTTTACTTAAGGATGTTTTACAGTTAATAGCAGGTAAAGTTTTATTGGTTATAGAAATCAAAAAAACAACTATTTATTCTTACCAGGAATACTGTCAAAAAGTAGTTCAACTTTTAGAAACATACTCTGGAAAAATTCTAATTCAATCTTTTGATATTAGAATAGTACATTGGTTTTTAAAACATAGTCATTATTTGGTAGGTTTATTGATAGCTGATAGAAAATATTCTATTTATGATTTTTTAATGCAAAGAAAAAGTATTATTTCTTATCTTAAACCAGACTTTATTAGTGTAAACTATCAACTTGTTTCTTATAGGATGGTAAAGTATTTTAGAAAAGAAAAACCTGTTTTTGTATGGACTATTGATTGTCAAGAAAAGTTAGAAAAAGTGAAAATGTTTGCGGATAGTTACTTTGTAGGCGAATTTTATTTTTACCATAAAAATATTGACTTTTAGTAAAAAAAGAGATATAATATTCCCACTTATTAAGGGGGAATTGCGATATGAAAATTAAACATATAAAATGTGCTGTGTCTATATTAGCTGGTGCTACTATATTTTCTTTAACAAAATTTAATTGTCTTCATGTAAATTCTAAATTTGAACCTTTTTTTGTCTTTTTGGATAATGCTAATGCAAAAATTAATTTAGCATTATCAACATTACAATTAGATTCGACGGGCTTAGATATTGCTTTGACATCATTGGAAAATTTAGAAGATGTACAGAACCAACATGCTAAATTATTAGAACATGTAGAAAAAGTTACAGAAACAGCTCAATTAGGAGATACCTATTTTTATAAAAATCTTATCAATAGTATTTCGGAACAACTTAATGAAGGTGCATTTGAATATTTCGAAAAAGATGGTATTTACACTATTTCAATGAGTAGTGTAAATGTTATTCAAAAAGAATTACCAGAAGGATTCTATTCTAATTTAAATTTATTATTATCACGTGAGGTTCCTTACTGTTTACAATTAAAATTCTTTAATAATGAAATAGATATTTCAAAATTAAATTTAACGAATGTTAAATATTTAGAATTATTTTCTTGTGGTCGAGAACTAAATTACGAAGCATTTAGCAATCATTTATATAATAGTATTATTTTCGATAATATTGTTTCCGAAAATGCTATTAAAGTTTTACCAAATGCAACCAATGTTTTAACAGAAATACGATATGATAATAATTATGATTCTGATAATTTTAAATTTATTGAATTTTTAGCTGAAAATAATGTTCCTATGAAATCTATTTATTATAGTAGTAATGAAAAACAAAATGATACAAAAATGTATAATTTGTTAGGTTCTTTAAATGCGAATAATATTTCGTATTTTGAATATAGCACAAAACAAAATACTTTAGCTTCAGAACTTGATTTAGATTTTGTTTTAGATGATAAAGTTGAATATTTTTCTGCTACTTTTGCTAGACCTATGGAACTTAAAGACATTCATGTTACTTCACAGAGTAGCAATGTTACTTTACGATTTAATAATATCCAAATTACAGAAAAGTCTAATTTTACTGTTCCTGATGAGAGTTATATAGTTCTTAATGGGACTTGTTCAGATAGTAGTGCCTTTTATGATTTAGATAATATTTATCAATTAAATTACTATGATAGTAGTAATGATGATAGTTTTATATGGGATTCCTATACTGCAACAAATTCTTTCCATGAAGCTATAGAAAAATTCCAAGAATCACGCCAGGAAAACTTAATTAAAAAATAAGAAAATTAAAATAGAGGAAATTCCTCTTTTTCTTTTTTCCATTCTATACTTCCCATTGACATTTTTATATATTTTTGTGATAATATTAGCGTAAGGGATTGGTGAGGAAATAATATGCAAGGTAAGATTTCTTTAACACCTCAAGATATTTTAGAAAAAGAATTTAAAATTGATACCCGAGGATATCGTTTAAAAGAAGTTGATCAATTCTTAGATGAAATTATTGGGGATTATGAACATTTCTATGAAATTATCAAACAGTTAGAAAAAGAAAAAGAAGAATATTTAAAAGAAATTATGAATCTTAAACAAGAACTTAGAAATGTAAAAATGAGCATCGATATTGCTAAAAATAGTGATAAAGAAGTTACAAATATGGATATTTTACGTCGAGTTTCAAATTTAGAAAAAATTGTTTATGGAAAAGATGAAAAAGTAGAAGAATAATAATACTTTGACAAACGCTATATTCTAAGTAATATAGAGGAAAGTCCATGCTCACACAATCTGAAACGATTGTAGTGTTCGTGCTAAGGGAAAAAATAACCTTAGGTAGCTTAGCTAACGGCGATGAGGTTTCCTAAGTCGTATGATATGGAAATAGTAATTGTAAAGTGCCACAGTGACGATATTTTTTTGAAAGAAAAAAGTGAAACGTGGTAAACCCCGCGAGTGAGAAACCCAAATTTTGGTAGGGGAGCTCTGACTAGGAATAAAACGATGTCAGGGATTGAGTAATCGATAGATAAATGTTTGTCGCCTAGAAATAGGTACAGAACATGGCTTATAAAGTATTTATTATTGATTTGAGGTGTATAACTTGAAAGAAATTGGAGAGTTTTTAAAATCTGCACGTATGAATAATGGTGTTAGCATAGAAGAAGCAGCAGATGATTTAAATTTTTCTGTTACTCAAATAGAAAATATAGAAGATGGAAATATTCGTGCTTTTAAAGATGTGTATCAACTTAGAGATCTAGTTAAAGAGTACGGAAAATATTTGGGTGTTGAAACAGATGGCCTTGTAGATGAATTTAATGATTTTATGTTTGAACATACTTCAAAAATTTCACTGGATGATATTGTTGAAGCTAGAAAATTAGCAAATCAAAAAGATGAAGAAGAAAAAACAAAAGTTGTTTCTCCCTATACGAATATCCGTACTTCAAAAATACGTCTTGATCGTTTAAAATTAAAACCATTATTAATATTGATTGGGATTATCCTTTTCATTTTTATTGCGATTTTTATTTGGTATAAAACACAAAGTAGTGAAGAAATTATTTCAAAAGAATTAATGGAAAGAGTGGTGAAAGTATATGAATTTACCTACTAAATTAACAGTTTTTAGAATTATATTAGCTGTTGTCATCATGATATTATTAATGTTTCCTTTTGAAACCATAGGATTTAGTTTTCCTGTTATTAGAGCTGGTATTGATATTGATCTTAAATATGTGATTTCTGGTGTTATCTTTATTATTGCTAGCTTTACTGATTTTTTAGATGGCTATTTGGCTAGAAAAAATAATCAAGTAACTGATACCGGTAAAATGTTAGATGCTATTGCTGATAAGATATTAGTTAATCCAATTTTGATTATTTTTGCTGCTGAAGGACTTATTAGTCCTATTGTACCTGTTGTTATTGTAGGTCGCGATATTGTAGTAAATGCTATTAAAATGCAAGCAGCATCTTGTGGTACAGTAGTAGCTGCTATTTCATCTGGAAAAATTAAAACGGCTACTTTAATGATTGGTATGACATTATTGTTTTTTGGTAATGTACCATTTGTATATATGAATGTTCATGTTGATTTATTATTTATTTATTTTGCTACTATTATGTCTTTAGTCTCCATGATTCAATACTATCAATTAAATAAAAAAATAATTTTTTCAAAACCAGAAAATTAAAAAATTAATTATTTTTTGATTCAACATTTTAAAAATTCCTTAAGGGAATTTTCTTTTTTTATTCAAAATACTGGTTCAATTTCATAAAACATTTGTTCGAAAAATATCTTGATTTTTTTTTCAAAATAGGTTATGATGGATTTGTAAAGCAAAAGAGGAGGTTTTTATGACAAAAAATATAGAAAAAAATGATGCTTTAGAAAAAGTCCTAAATGATATTGAAAAACAATTCGGAAAAGGTTCTATTATGAGACTAGGAGATAATAAACATATGGAATTAGATGTTACTTCTAGTGGTAGTTTAAGTCTGGATATTGCTATGGGTGTTGGAGGATATCCTAAAGGAAGAATTATAGAGATTTATGGGCCAGAATCTAGTGGTAAAACAACATTTGCTCTACATGCAATTGCAGAGGTTCAAAAAAAAGGTGGGAGAGCTGCTTTTATTGATGCAGAACATGCTTTGGATCCAGTTTATGCTAAAAATTTAGGGGTAGACATTAATGAATTATTACTTGCACAACCTGATACAGGGGAGCAAGCATTAGAAATTTGTGAAGCTTTGGTTCGTAGTGAAGCGGTTAATATAGTAGTTATAGATTCCGTAGCAGCACTTGTACCACAAGCAGAAATTGATGGAGAAATGGGAGATAGTCATGTTGGTCTTCAAGCAAGATTAATGAGTCAAGCACTTCGTAAACTTTCTGGTACAATTAGCAAAACTAAAACAACAGCTATTTTTATTAACCAATTAAGAGAAAAAGTTGGAATTATGTTTGGTAATCCAGAAACTACACCGGGTGGAAGAGCTTTAAAATTCTATTCTACTATTCGTTTAGATGTAAGACGTAGCGAATCTTTGAAAATGGGCGATTCTATTATTGGTAATAAAACTACAGTTAAAGTAGTGAAGAATAAAGTAGCTCCTCCATTTAAAACAGCAGTTGTAGATATTATGTATGGAGAAGGTGTAAGTCGTGAAGGAGAAATTATCGATTTAGGTAGTGAATGTGGAGTATTAGAAAAATCAGGAGCTTGGTATGCCTATAAGGGAGAAAAAATTGGTCAAGGAAAAGAAAATGTTAAATTGTTTTTAAAAGACCATGTAGAACTTCGTGATGAATTAGAAAATCAGATTCGTGAGTATTATGGCATCGTTAATCATCCAAAGAAAGAAAGTTAAATTTACTTAGTTAAGTTTGATAAACTTAGCTAAGTTTTTTATTTTTAGTCAATAGACTTTCCCTTGACTTATTTTTCAATTGAAATTACAATATAAGTAGATGTTAAGATTTATCATTTAATTTAACATATAGAAATGGAGGTATTCAGATGGATATATTAATCTCCATTTTACTAGTCATTATTGGATTAATTGTTGGTTTTGTACTTAATGTTATTTTTAATTCTTTTCGTGAAAATAATGCAACAAAGAAAGTAGAAAATATTATAGAGAATGCAAAGAAAGAAGCAGATAAGTTAAAAAGAAATTCTATTTTAGAAACAAAAGAAGAAATTCATAAATTAAAACTTGATTATGATAAAGAAGTAAAAGAAAGAAAGTTAGAATTAAAAGATTCTGAGGAGCGTTTGATTCAACGTGAGCAAAATATAGATAAACGTGATGAATTATATCAAAAAAGAGAAGCTAACTTAGATGAAAGAGAAAATAAATTATTTGAAAAGCAAAAAGAAATCCAAGATGAACAGGTTAAAGTGGAAGAAATAAAACAACAACAATTAGATTTATTACAGGAGATTTCTGGAATTAGCCGTGATAAAGCAAAAGAAATGGTTATGGCTAAAGTGAAAGAAGCAATGTCTATGGAAATTGCTTCCTATATTAAAGAAAAAGAAAATGAGGCAAAAATTGAAGTAAATAAAAAAGCTAAAGATTTATTGGTATCCTCAATGCAAAAATTTGCATCTGATGTTGCTAATGAGCAAACTGTAACAGTTGTTAGTTTACCTAATGATGATTTAAAAGGAAGAATTATTGGTAGAGAAGGTAGAAATATTCGTACTTTAGAAGCTATTACAGGTGTTGATTTAATTATTGATGATACCCCTGAAGCTGTTGTCTTATCTAGTTTTGATCCATTACGTAGAGAAATTGCTAGAGAAACTTTAGAGGCATTATTAAAAGATGGCAGAATTCATCCTACTAGAATTGAAGAATTATATGATAAGATTAGTAGAGATATGAAATCAAAAATTATAGAGTATGGAAACAATGCATTATTTGAGTTGGGATTAACAAAGGTAGATCCAGAACTTATTGAAATTATTGGTAAATTGCATTTTAGAACAAGTTATGGTCAAAATGCATTGCAACATTCTATAGAGGTTGCTCAGTTATCTGGAATTCTTGCTGGAGAACTTGGTGAAAATGTAACTTTGGCTAGACGTGCTGGTTTGTTACATGATATTGGAAAAGCAATTGATCATGAAATTGAAGGAAGTCATGTGGAAATTGGTGTTGATATTGCTAAAAAATATAAAGAACCTGAAATAGTTATTAATGCTATTGCTTCTCATCATGGAGATGTAGATGCAACGAATATTATCTCTGTTATTGTGGCTATTGCTGATAGTTTATCTGCATCACGTCCTGGTGCTAGAAATGACTCTTTAGAAAATTATATTAAGAGATTAGAACAATTGGAAGCAATTGGCAATGATATTGAAGGAGTAGAAAAAACGTTTGCAGTGCAAGCTGGTAGGGAATTAAGAGTTATTGTAAAACCTGAAGATGTTGATGATTTAACCGCTCACAAGGTTGCTCGTGATATTAAAGAAAAAATAGAAAGTACTATGCAATATCCTGGTACTATTAAAATTACAGTTATTCGAGAAACAAGAGCACAAGAAGAAGCAAAATAATGCTTCTTCTTGTATTTTAAAATTAGTTAATGTTGTAAGCCAAATTGCTTGACTAGATATTTCTAAAGTTTTATAATGAAAATGAAATAAAGATAGAGTCTAAGTACAATAATTAGAATGACAAAAATATTGTTTATAACCTTATTTTATAAGGAAATTTATAAACAGTATTTTTTTATTTTTGAAACTTTCATTTTATCAAAATCCTGTGTATATATGTTTATCTTGTGATTTTTTAGTTTTTAATTATTGTACTTAAAAACTAAGGGAGTTATTATGAGAAAGAATATAAAGAAAAAGAAAAATGAAAAGAAAGAAATTCTATGGATGTTAGTAGCTTTAGTTAGTTTAGCAGTAATTACTTTAGGAGTAAGTGTAGCATTTTTTAATTATACAAAAGAAGGAACAACTGAAAATACAGTAACAAGTGGAACTATTACTTTTTTATATACAGAAGTATCAGGAATCGGAAAAGGAATTCAAATTAGTGATGCCTATCCTATGACAGATGAACAAGGAAAAGAACAAACAGGTCAAGGAAGCTATTTTGATTTTAAGATCACTAGTCAAACAACAAGTACTATTTCTATTCCTTATGAGGTAACAGCTAGAAAGAGTAATGATTCTACTTTAGAAAACGATGCCATAAAAGTCTATTTGACAGAAAAAGCAGGAGAAGAGGAAAAATTAGTTTTATTAGAAAACTATAGTAAGTTAGAAGATACCAGTCAAGAAACAGCTAAAGGATATACAGAGAAGATAATTTATACAGGAAAAGTACCAGCAAATCAAAGTAATTATGAAAAGAATTTTAGACTAAGAATGTGGATAGATGAAAAAACAGATTTTAGTGGAAAAGAAGAGGAAACAGGAAATGTAACTTATCCATATAATGGGAAGACATTTACTTTAACAGTAAATGTATATTCAAATGGTAAAGTAGTAACGAATAAAGAAGGAGTAGTGGAAGGAGATAGTATTTTATCTATTTTAAGTGATAATGAATTTGAAGAAGGAAATTATCAATTTGAGGTTAGAAAAGAAACATATCCAGTGCATATGTATGTTTATAATGGAGATCAACATTGGACAAGTGAAGATGAAACTATATTTGGAGATGCACAAGATGTAGCAACAGCAACAGAAAATGCCAAGAATATGGTCATTGTAAAAGTAAATGGGAATCTAACTATAGATGAAGAAGTAACAGTAAAACCATATTATACAGAATATGGAGGACCAAAAGGATTCTTATTATATGTAGAAGGAACTTTAACTAATAATGGAACGATAGATAATTCTCATGGAGCAAAAGCAGAAGGACAGGATGTATATTTATGGAGAAATTCTAATGGAAGCTATGAAACTGTACCTGCTGAAGGAGCAACTGGTGCTGCTGCTGCTAGGATATCGGGTGGCTCATCTGCTGATCAAAATACTGTCAAAGGAAATCCAGGTAGTAATGGTGAAGGAAGACAAACAGGTGGTGGAGGTTCAGGAGGGGCTTCTTGTAACAGTTGTACAGGTGTTTCTGGAAGCGGATCAATTGGGACTAGTTATTCAGGAGGAACAGGAGGAGGTTCTGTTTCTAGAATTTATACAAATGGTAATGCAACAGGTGGTCAAACTTTTGGTGGAGTAGGTGGAAGTAGTACAGCATATCAAAATTCTTGTACATATAATAAGTCAGCAGGAGGTGGTGCTGGAAATCCAGGAGGGAATGGTGCTATTTGGTGTAGCGGTTATGCTGAAAAAGGCAAAAATGGTACAGGTGGGTTATTAATTATTTTTACTAATACACTTGAAAATAATGGAACTATTTCTGCAAATGGTGCAAATGGGGGTGCTGGACGTTCTAGTTTTGAAAATACTAAAGGATGGGGAACTTCTGGTGGATCATCTGGAGGAGGTTCTATTAATATTTTTTATCATACTTCTTTAACTAGTGGAGTAGTTAATGCGAATGGTGGTATTTCTCCTCGTGCTGATGGGACTGGTGGAAATGGTGGTAATGGTTCTATTACTTATACCAAAATTTCATAAATAGTAAAAAGTATTTCTTTGTCGAAATAAATTACTAACTTAAATAAATTTATAAAGGATGAGTTTAAACTATTAAATTCATCCTTTTGTTTCCTATTTTTTTTAATTACATAATTTATTATAGGGTGATATCTTGAAAGTAGATTTTATAGATGAGAAACATTTTATTATTTATTATGTAACTGATGTTTCCTTTAAGACAGAAGAAGAGATTAAAAGTTTTTTTAAATTAATAAATCATGATTTAAAACATCAATGTGGTTATGAATTCTGTGGATTTTATGACGTTACAATTTTTTGTACAAGAGGGTTATATGTGTTAGAATTTGAAAATTTTGATGATTTTGGGAGTAGTGATTTTAATATAACGATGTTATTAAATTCAGTACTTTTATACGAATTTGATGATTCAGATCTTTTAATAGGAGAAAAAATTTATTACCAAGGTAAATTTTATGTTGAAGTAGAAAATATGATAGATGATTATCATTTTTTTGAGTATGGGAATGTAATTTATGGGAAAAAAGTTGATGAGATTTTGAATCATGGACTTTTAGTAGATATTTAAAGAATTAGTTTGTTTTGAATACTTTGTGAATAATTTCTGGATAATTTGAAATGATTCCTAATGATTGAAAGATTTCTTGTAGGTAGGGAGTGGATTTCTCTCCTAAATAGTGCTCATAAACATAATTAATATAATAATCTGAAGATATGTATAATATTACTTCTTTTTTTCTTTTTATTAATAAATCAATAATTCCATCACTAAAAGCATTCATTAAAATGACATAATAATCAACATCAATAAAATTTAAATCATCACCATAAATCACAAATCCTATTTTATGGTTTGTGATTTTTTGTTTTAACATAGTTACAATATTTCGATTAATGCAATGAAGAAAGATATCTAAATTTGAATATTTATCTATGACTAATTTTAAACTATCTACATAGTTATTCATTCTCTTGGTAACTTCTTCAATGTTTTCATCTGTTAATATAACAGTTTTTAGAGGATATAAGTTGATATATATTTCTTTCTTTACCTTTTCTTGACTAATTTTATTTAGTAAATTATCTAATGGAATAATTTCATATTCTTTTAATTGCGATAATGTACTTGTTTCAATTGTATTGATCGTTCCTTCACCTAAACTGGCAGCATTGAATGCTACTAACCTACCATCTTCTGTATAACTAATATTAAAACTAGTTGCATCTATATAATCTTTCGTGTAACTGTTATAAAGAAAATCATCTGTATTAGTAGCACTGCTTTTTTGCGCAATATTTTTCATATTCTCACCATTATATCTTATGAATTTTATTTACTTTTATGTCTCGATACCATTCGACCAGGAATACCTATTATTGTTGTATTGGGCATTACATCTTTTAAAACAACGGCATTAGCTCCTATTTTCGAATTTTTACCAATATTAATATTGCCTAATATTTTAGCTCCACATCCAATATAGACATTATCTTCAATTGTTGGATGTCTTTTTCCTTTTTCTTTTCCAGTTCCACCTAATGTTACTCCATGAAACATGATTACATTATCACCAATCGTAGTAGTTTCTCCAATTATTACACCGCTTCCATGATCAATAAATAAATTTTTGCCAATTTTAGCACCAGGGTGTATTTCAATTCCCGTTTTTCTTTTCGCTCTTTCTGATATTAATCTTGCTATAAAAAAATGCTTTCTGCAATAGAAAAAATTAGATATTTTATGATATATTTGTGCTTTAAAACTAGGATATAAAAATACTTCTAAGGTAGAATGAATTGCAGGGTCATTTTTTTTAATTGTTTCGATTTGATCTTTTATAAAACTCATATTAGTCACCTAATATAATTTATGAATTGAATTATTCTTGGAATGGTTTTATGTCTATATACGCAATGATATATTATTTAATAAAAAGTATATAGTATTACTTGCTTAAAAAATATTAAGGTGTTATACTGAGCATGGTAGGATAGATATCAAAGTATTTTAATTAGAAATCATGAAATATTGTTTATATTCTTATTTTATAAGGAATTAGTAAACAATATTTTTTTATTTTCTAAAAATTAATTTTCACTAGAATTCTTATAGAATATCCATAATATTATTATTTTTTTGTTTCTAATTAAAATACTTAAAAACTAAAGGAGTTATTATGAGAAAGAATATAAAGAAAAAGAAAAATGAAAAGAAAGAAATTCTATGGATGTTAGTAGCTTTAGTTAGTTTGGCAGTAATTACTTTAGGAATAAGTGTAGCATTTTTTAATTATACAAAAGAGGGAACAACAGAAAATACAGTAACAAGTGGTACTATTACTTTTTTATATACAGAAGTATCAGGAATCGGAAAAGGGATACAAATTAGTGATGCCTATCCTATGACAGATGAACAAGGCAAAGAACAAACAGGACAAGGAAGCTATTTTGATTTTAAGATAACTAGTCAAACAACTAGTAATATTTCTATTCCTTATGAGGTAACAGCTAGAAAGAGTAATGACTCTACTTTAGATGATCAAGTAGTAAGACTTTATTTAACAGAATTAAATGGTGATGAGGAAAAAGAAATCTTATTAGAAAATTACAGTAAATTACAACAAACAGGACAAGAAACAGCTAAAGGATATACAGAGAAGACAATTTATACAGATAAAGTACCAGCAAAGCAAAGTAATTATGAAAAGAATTTTAGACTAAGAATGTGGATAGATGAAAAAACAGATTTTAGTGGAAAAGAAGAGGAAACAGGGAATGTAACTTATCCATATAATGGGAAGACATTTACCTTAACAGTAAATGTATATTCAAATGGAAATGTAGTAACTAAAGAAGAGGAACAAGTTAATCCACTCAATAAGAAAATATTATATGCTCCATTTGATGATATTGGGGAAACTATACCTAAACAAATGCTATTATATGCTCCATTTGATGGTGTGGGATATGTAAATGAAAATGCCAAAAAACCGCAATTACCCTTTTTAAATTCTGTAACAAAACAAGAATTTACCGTATTAGGGGAAAAAACAACTCATTCTACTACCAAAACTAAAATAGGGCAAAAGTCAGTATATTTTTTTGGAGAATCTATTCAAAGATTAAATGCCAATATACCAGAATTAAATTTAGGAATTAGTGATTTTACTATTAGTTTTTGGATATATCCAGAAAAACAAACTATACCATATCCAGTAATTTTTAGTAATGAAGAAAATAATGATTTAAGATTTTTTATAGCTAATAATGATACAGAGGGAAACATTTCATTACACACTGGAAATCCCTATATTACTTTAATAAATACGGGTAAAAAATATAAAGAAAATGTATGGACGCATTATGCCATAGTAAGAAAAGATGGTGTATTTACAATTTATGAAAATGGAATTAATATCGGTTCAACAGATCGATATAAAACAGTTGATGTTAATATATCTAATTTTTCAATTGGAGGCATTGGTACAAATGCTTTGACATCATACAAAGGATATATGGATGATTTTGCGATATATAATTACGCAAAATATACAAAAGAATTTACACCACCTACTGCTGCACAAACTGATTCTAATCTATTATATTTAAATTTTGAAGAAAAATTTGAAAATGAACCAGAATTTACTGAGAAGCCACTTACGGAAGAAATCTCCCAAAAAAAATTTTCTCTTTTAGGCGATGATAATATTGAGGGACGTGGTGATAAATATAAGTTTGGAAATGCATCACTTTACTTTCCAGGAACTGCTACTCAAAGAATCAATATAAATGTACCGGAATTAAATTTAGGAACCAGGGATTTTACTATTAGTTTTTGGATATATCCAGAAAAGCAAACTATACCATGTCCAGCAATTTTTAGTAATGAAGAAAATAATAATTTAAGATTTTTTATAGCTAATAATAGTACGGATGGAAATATTTCATTACACATTGGAGATCCCTATATCACTTTAATCAACACTGGTCAAAAATATAAAGAAAATGTATGGACACATTATGCCATAGTAAGAAAAGATGGAGTATTTACAATTTATGAAAATGGAATTAATATCGGTTCCACAGATCAATATAAAACAGTTGATGTCAATATATCTAATTTTTCAATTGGAGGAATTGGTACAAATGCTATAACACCATACAAAGGATATATGGATGATTTTGCAATATATAATTATGCAAAATATAATGGTAATTTTATTCCTCCAAATGTTACTGGAAAGGATGATCCTACTAATATTAAAACTAATAAAATTACCATAAAAGAGGTTGTATCAAATAAACAATTTCTAGTTTCTGAAAATGTTAATTTACAAGGGCGTGATGATAAATATAAGTTTGGAAATGCATCACTTTACTTTCCAGGAACTGCTACTCAAAGAATCAATATAAATGTACCAGAATTAAATTTAGGAACTAGAGATTTTACTATTAGTTTTTGGATATATTCAGAGAAACAAACTATGCCATATCCAGCAATTTTTAGCAATGAAGAAAATAATGATTTAAGATTTTTTATAGCTAATAATGATACAGGTGGGTATATTTCGTTATACACTAGGAATCCCTATATTACTTTAATAAATACGGGTAAAAAATATACAGAAAATGTATGGACGCATTATGCCATAGTAAGAAAAGATGGTGTGTTTACAATTTATGAAAATGGAATTAACATCGGTTCCACAGATCAATATAAAACAGTTGATGTTAATATATCTAATTTTTCAATTGGAGGAATTGATACAAATGATATGACATCATATAAAGGATATATGGATGATTTTGTAATATATAATTATGCAAAATACACCAACGAATTTACACCGCCAACTAGTTCTGCTGGAAATTTGGAATAAAATATATGTTTTTATACTCTACAAAAAATAATAGTGAATAATCAGTAATATGGATATAAGTATTAACAAAATGAAATTATATTCTTTTATCAAACTGGAGATACAAAGTTAATATAATTTCTTTTTCTATACAAAAATTTTATTTTATGATATATTTTATTTAGAATGAGAGGTTGAGGCTATGAATACTAATTTTGAGCGAAGAAGTCATAAAAAAGAAAAAAAAATCCTCATTGCGGTTATTATTTTTAGTATTATTATGATTGGTGTCTTTGGTACTTTATTTTATTTAGACTTAAAAAAAAGACCATTGATAAATTATCCAAGATATACTTTATCTACAACGGAGTGGACTAGTGATAATGTTATTATTACTGTTGAACCAGAAAATGGAAATATTAGCTCTTATTCCTTTGATGGGGGTATTAATTATCAAGATAATAATACTTATGAAGTATTAACAAATGGCGATTTTTCCTTAGTAGTAAAAGATATTAATGGTAGAGAGAGTAAAATTGTTCCTATTTCGATTCGAAATATTGATAAAGATGTCCCTATTATTACCTTTGAAGCTTCTACCATTGTTCAACTTGGTAGCAACTTTTCTTTGAGAAATGGTGTGAATGCTTATGATGAAGGTTCTGGATTAAATAGTAGCTACGTTGTTACTCCAGAGAGCATTGATACTTCTTTTCCTGGAGAGTATACTATCTTATATACAGCATTCGATAAAGTAGGTAATTTTTTAGAAAAAGAGCGTAAAATAACGGTTATGGATATTACTGGTCGAACTTATTATCGATATCGTGATGCAACTATTGAGTCTTACCAATGTGAACCTTATTTATGTAATTGTGTTGTTTCTAATTCAGCAAAACTTAATTTAACTTGCCCAAGTGGTTATGTTTTTAATGAACCAGATAAATGTTGTCAAACTTGTTATAAAACTTGTAAAAGAACAAATTGGAGTGAATGGAGTGAGTGGAGTCAGAAAAAAGTAGATGCTACTGCTACTCGTGAAGTAGAAACTAAAGTTGAATAAATAGAAAAGGAAGAATCCATAATAGGATGCTTCCTTTATCTTTTAATATCGATAATTACTGGTAAAATAATTGGTCTTCTACCTGTTTTTTCTTCGATGTAAGTAATTAAATCGGTAATAATTTTACTTTTAATTTCATTAATACCTTCTTTTGTGTTATCCAATTTATCTTTAATAATATTATAAGCAGTTGTTTCTATTTCTTTAATTAATTCTTCATTCTCATTTACTAGGATAAATCCACGTGTTGTGATGTTTGGCTTAATTAGTAAATTTCTTTTTTCCATATCAATATTTGCAATTACTACTAAAATACCATCATTAGCCATAATTTTTCTATCACGTAATACAACACTTCCAATTTCACCAACACGATTACCATCTACATAGATATCCTCTCCAGATACTTTTTCTTTTGATTTGGTAATAATGTGATCTTTTAATATGAGAATATCACCATTTTCTAAGACAAAAGTATTTTCTTTAGGAATACCACATTCTACACCGAGATTAGCATGCCTTTTTAGCATACGGTAATCACCATGGAATGGCATTAAATATTTTGGGTTAATTAGGCGTATCATTAATTTTAATTCTTCTTGATTAGCATGACCTGATGTATGTAATTCACTTAAAGAAGTATTGGTAAATACTTTTACTCCCTTTAAATATAACTTATTAATTGTTCTAGAAATACTAAGTGCATTACCAGGAATAGGACTAGATGAGAAAATAACAATATCATCTGGTCTTAATGAAATCTGTCTGAAAGTTCCATCTGCCATTCTGGATAAGGCAGCTAATGGTTCTCCTTGACTTCCTGTACATAATAAACATACCTCACTTGGTTTCAAACTTTTAGCTTCATCAGGGGTAATAATAATTTCTTTATGATCAATATATCCGCCTTCAATAGAAATTTTAATATTATTATCCATACTTCTTCCAAATACGCAAATTTTGCGATTATGTTTATAACATGTTTCTACGATATGTTTAAGTCTGTAAATGTTAGAAGCAAAGGTTGCAATAATGATACGATTTGATGTATAAGTATCAAATATATCTGTTAAAGCATTATCTACTTTTGATTCACTAATAGACATTCCTTCATTTAAGGCATTTGTTGAATCACTTATTAATAAATCTACTCCTTTTTTTCCTATATCTGCCATTTTATGTAAATCTGCCATAGGACCAATTGGGGTTAAATCAAATTTAAAGTCTCCTGTAGTTACTACACTACCATTTGGAGTTTTTAGGTAAATTCCATGAGAATCGGGAATTGAATGCGTAGTTCTAAAAAATTCCACTTCAATATTTTTAAACTTTAATATATCTTGATCGGTATAAGCATATAAATTGTCATAACGAATGTTGCGATCTTGTAGTTTAATAGCAATTAATTCCTTTGCTTGTTTAGGTGCATAAATTGCTGGTATATTTACTGCTTGTAAGATAAATGGAATGGCACCAATATGGTCTTCATGTCCATGAGTGATAATTAAAGCTTTTATTTTTTCTTCATTTTCTTTTAAAAAAGTATAATCAGGTAAGACATAGTCTATTCCTAAAAGTTCTCCTTCTGGAAAACTAATTCCCGCATCAATAATAATAATTTCATCTTCATGCATTAAACAATACATGTTTTTTCCGACTTCTCCTAGACCACCTAAAACAATAATTTTTGTTTCAGTGTTAGGTTTCATTTTATATAATTTTCTCCTTTCTTAAGTTCGTAGTAAAAGAACTAACTGTTATGAATTATACTATGATTTTCTAATTTTGTCTATGGTTTTAATGGAAATATTGCTTTTATAATAAATAGGTAGTATAATATTCTGCAATTAAAAAGGCGAGAGGTAGGAATGCGATTATGGTAAATAGATTAGAATTAAAAGATGTACTACAAAATTATTTAAGTCTAGAGCAAGTTGATTCCTTTCTAAATAAGAAAATTAATACTTTATGCGAAAAGGGAAATATTAATAATATTGAAGAAATATTAAAAATACTTAAAAAATATCAATTATTAAATTTAGCTTTACTATGTCCAACCATATTAGCAAAGGGAAAAAGCCAAGAAATAGAAAAAATTTTACCCTTATTAGAAAGTAAAGGTTTATTAGAATTAGTAAAAACTTGTCCAACCATATTAGCACAAGGAAACAGTCAAGAAATAGAAAAAATTTTACCCTTATTAGAAAGTAAAGGTATATTAGGATTAATAAAAACTTGCCCATTCATATTAGCAAGAGGGAAAAGTCAAGAAATAGGAAAAATTTTAAGTTTATTAGAAAGTAAAGGTATATTAGAATTAGTAAAAACTTGTCCAACCATATTAGCACATGGAAAAAGTCAAGAAATAGAAAAAATTTTACCCTTATTAGAAAGTAAAGGTTTATTAGAATTAATAAAAACTTGCCCATCCATATTAGCAACAGGAAAAAGTCAAAAAATAGAAAAAATTTTAAGTTTATTAGAAAGTAAAGGTTTATTTGGATTAATAAAAACTTGTTCAGTCATATTAGCAAAGGGGAAAGCTCAAGAGATAGAAACCCTTTTAAATTTATTAGAAAACAAGCATTTATTAGAATTAGTAAAAATTTGTCCATCCATATTAGCAAGAGGAAAAGTTCAAGAAATAAAAAATCTTTTAAATTTACTAGGAGATAATAATTTATTAGAATTAGTAGAAACTTGTCCATCCATATTAGCAAAAGGGAAAGCTCAAGAAATAGGGAACCTTTTAAATTTATTAGAAAGTAAAGGTTTATTAGAATTAGTAAAAACTTGTCCGACCATATTAGCAACAGGAAAAGCTCAAGAAATAGAAAAAATCTTAACCTTATTAGAAAGTAAAGGTTTATTAGAATTAGTAAAAACTTGTCCAACCATATTAGCACAAGGGAAAAGTCAAGAAATAGAAAAAATTTTAACCTTATTAGAAAGTAAAGGTTTATTAGGATTAGTGAACACTTGCTCAATCATATTAGCAAAAGGGAAAGCTCAAGAAATAGAAAAAATTTTAATCTTATTAGAAAGTAAAGGTATATTAGGATTAGTAAAAACTTGTCCATCCATATTAGCAAAAGGGAAAGCTCAAGAAATAGGGAACCTTTTAAATTTACTAGGAGATAATAATTTATTAGAATTAGCAGAAACTTGTCCTACTATATTAGCTTATGGAAAAAGTCAAGAGATAAAAAAAATCTTAAAATTATTAGAAAGTAAAAATTTATTAGGATTAATTAATATTTGTCCATCTATATTAGCAAGAGGGAAAGTTCAAGAGATAGGAAAAATTTTAATCTTATTAGAAAGTAAAGGTATATTAGGATTAGTAAAAACTTGTCCATCTATATTAGCAGAAGGAAAAACTAAAAAAATAAAAGACATTTTAAATTTATTAGAAAGCAAAAATTTATTAGAATTAGTAAATATCTGTCCTACTATATTAGCTTATGGAAAAAGTCAAGAGATAAAAAAAATCTTAAAATTATTAGAAAGTAAAAATTTATTAGGATTAATTAATATTTGTCCATCTATATTAGCACGAAGAAAAAGTCAAGAGATGGAAAAAATCTTAAAATTATTAGAAAGTAAAGATTTATTAGGATTATTGAAAATTTGCCCAACCATATTAGTAAAAGGAAAAGTTCAAGAAATAGGAAAAATCTTAAAATTATTAGAAAGTAAATATTTATTAGGATTAATAAAAACTTGCCCATCCATATTAGCAATAGGAAACAGTCAAGAGATAGAAAAAATTTTACCCTTATTAGAAAGTAAAGATTTATTAGGATTAGTAAACACTTGTCCAACCATATTAGCAAGAGGGAAAGCTCAAGAAATAGAAAAAATCTTAACCTTATTAGAAAGTAAAGACTTATTAGGATTAGTAAACACTTGTCCATCCATATTAGCAAGAGGGAAAAGTCAAGAAATAAAAAATATTTTATGTTTATTAGAAAAACATCATATTGATTTAAAATTATTTTCTCCGTTTTCCTATTTATTACTTTCTTATTCTAAAGTAAAATCTATTTTAGAACATGATCATAATTATTTAACAGAAGAAGAATTTTGGATGAATGTTAGAATCTATTTAAAAATAACCAATCATTATAATCAAATCTATAATCAGGAACAAATAATAGAATTATCTCAAGTTTTAAAAGTAGATAGTAATCAATTATTAGAAAATATTATGGGAAAAAGTATTAATTTGAAAGAAACACTTAAGCAAAAGGGTTCTGTTTGGATAGGAGATTATATTTCTTGTACTAAGGAACAACTACAAGAAAATCAAACACTAATGATAGAAATGACGGAAATAGTTACTAAATTGTTTACTAAAAAATATAATAATTTAAATATAGATTATTCAGATTTGTATGATTATGTATTAGATATTTTAGTTAATCGATGTGGTAGTATATTCCTTAATGCGATTTCCGAAGAAGAATTAAGAAAAGTGTTATATACATATCTAATGAAATACTGCTATCGAATGATTTTAAATAGAAAGTATATAGATTATGAAAAAATAAGTAACATGCAAAAATATAGTAGTCTAGATTCTTATCAAAATGATTTTGTACAAAATTATTCCTTTTTAACAGAAGAGGAACAATATTTTTTAGAGAAAATGTCTCAATATATAGAATTAGGAGTAGACTATATTCAATTATTAAAAGAAGAATGGAATTTAACAGAACAAGAAATTCAAGAAAAAATGATAACTATTAGAGAAAAAATATCTAGTAGCAATTATCTATTGGATATTGGTAAGAGTAGGTACTTAAAAAAGTAAATATTTGGTGAATTTACTTTTATAAAATAATATCCCAATCAGAAAGGAGGAAATGCAATTATGGTAAATAGATTAGAATTAAAAGATGTACTACAAAATTATTTAAGTCTAGAACAAGTTGATTTCTTCCTAAATAAAAAAATCAATACTTTATGTAAACAAGGAAATATTATTAATATTGAAAAAATATTAAAAATACTTAAAAAATATGAATTATTAAATTTAGTTTTACTATGTCCTTCTATATTAGCTTTTGGAAAAAGCCAGGAAATAAAAATTATTTTAAGCCTATTAGAAGATAAGAATTTATTAGGATTAGTAAATATATGTCCATATATATTAGCAAAGGGGAAAGCTCAAGAGATAGAAAAAATCTTAACCTTATTAGAAAGTAAGGAATTTTTAGGATTAGTAAAAACTTGTCCTTCCATATTAGCAGAAGGAAAAAGCCTAGAAATCAAAAATATTTTAAGTTTATTAGAGAATAAAGATTTATTAGGATTAGTAAATATATGTCCATATATATTAGCACATGGAAAAAGTCAAGAGATAGAAAAAATTTTAAGTTTATTAGAAAGTAAAGGTTTATTAGGATTAGTAAAAACTTGTCCTACGATATTAGCACAAGGGAAAGTTCAAGAAATAGGGAACCTTTTAAATTTATTAGAAAGCAAAAATTTATTAAAATTAGTAAACATTTGTCCAACCATATTAGCAACAGGAAAAGCTCAAGAAATAGAAAAAATCTTAACCTTATTAGAAAGTAAAGGTTTATTAGAATTAGTAAAAACTTGTCCAACCATATTAGCACAAGGGAAAAGTCAAGAAATAGAAAAAATTTTAACCTTATTAGAAAGTAAAGGTTTATTAGGATTAGTGAACACTTGCTCAATCATATTAGCAAAAGGGAAAGCTCAAGAAATAGAAAAAATTTTAATCTTATTAGAAAGTAAAGGTATATTAGGATTAGTAAAAACTTGTCCATCCATATTAGCAAAAGGGAAAGCTCAAGAAATAGGGAACCTTTTAAATTTACTAGGAGATAATAATTTATTAGAATTAGCAGAAACTTGTCCTACTATATTAGCCGAAGGTAAAAGTCAAGAAATAGGAAAAATTTTAACCTTATTAGAAAGTAAAGGTTTATTAGGATTAGTAAAAACTTGTCCATCCATATTAGCAAAAGGGAAAGCTCAAAAAATAGGAAAAAATTTAATCTTATTAGAAAGTAAAGATTTATTAGAATTATTGAAAACTTGCCCAACCATATTAGCAAAAGGAAAAGTTCAAGAAATAGGAAAAATTTTAACCTTATTAGAAAGTAAAGATTTATTGGGATTATTGAAAACTTGTCCATCCATATTAGCACATGGAAAAAGTCAAGAAATAGAAAAAATTTTAAAATTATTAGAAAGTAAAGGTTTATTAGGATTATTGAGAACTTGCTCAACCATATTAGCACAAGGAAACAGTCAAGAGATAGAAAAAATTTTAAAATTATTAGAAAGTAAAGGTTTATTAGAATTAGTAAAAACTTGTCCATCCATATTAGCACAAGGGAAAGTTCAAGAGATAGAAAAAATCTTAACCTTATTGGAAAGTAAATATTTATTAGGATTAATCAATGTTTGTCCAACTATATTAGTAAGAGGAAACAGTCAAGAAATAAAAAATATTTTATGTTTATTAGAAAAACATCATATTGATTTAAAATTATTTTCTCCATTTTCCCATTTTTTACTTTCTTATTCTAAAGTAAAATCTATTTTAGAACATGATCATAAACATTTAACAGAAGAAGAATTTTGGATGAATGTTAGAATCTATTTAAAAATAACCAATCATTATAATAAAATCTATAATCAAGAACAAATAATAGAATTATCTCAAATTTTAAAAATAGATACCAATCAATTATTAGAAAATATTATGGGAAAAAGTATTAATTTGAAAGAAATACTTAAGCAAAAGGGTTTTGTTTGGATTGGAGATTATATTTCTTGTACTAAGGAACAACTACAAGAAAACCAAACACTAATGATAGAAATTACAGAAATGGTTACTAAAGCTTTTATTAAAAAATATAATAATTTAAATATAGATTATTCAGATTTGTATGATTATGTATTAGATACTTTAATCAATCGATGTGGTCATCTATTGATTAACACAACTTCCGAAGAAGAGTTAAGAAAAGTGTTATATACATATCTAATGAAATACTGCTATTCATTGATTTCAAATAAAAAGTATGTAGAGTATGAAAAAATAAGTAACACGCAAAAATATAGTAGTCTAGATTGTTATCAAAATGATTTTGTACAAAATTATTCCTTTTTAACAGAAGAGGAACAATCTTTTTTAGAGAAAATGTCTCAATATATAGAATTAGGGGTAGACTATATTCAATTATTAAAAGAAGAATGGAATTTAACAGAACAAGAAATTCAAGAAAAAATGATAACTATTAGAGAGAAAATATCTAGTAGCAATTATCTATTGGATATTGGTAAGAGTAGGTACTTAAAAAAGTAAATATTTCAAGTTAAAAGACTAGGAAATAGTCTTTTTTTTTGATATAATCATCTTATGATACAGGAGGATTTATGGGACTATTTAATAAAATTAAAAATATTTTTTCAAAAGAAATAGAAGAAGAAAAACAAACTGAGGTTACGATCCAGGAAAGTCAATTAACACAAGAATCTATTCCTGAAAGTGGAAAATCAGTTAAGATTTATGAAAAAGGATTAACTAAAAGTAGAAAAGGATTTGTTTCTAATTTAATCTCTTTAACTTCTAGATATAGTAAAATTAATGAAGAATATTTTGATGAATTAGAAGAAATTTTAATTATGGCAGATATTGGTGTAAATACAGTGATGAAATTTATGGATCGTTTGAAAGAGCGTGTGAGACATGAAAAAATAGAAGATCCTAATTTATTAAAAGAGATTATTGTTGATGAATTATTTATTATTTATGTAGATGATAATATTTTAGAAAGTAAAATTCATTATAGTAGTGAAGGACCTACGGTTATTTTGTTTGTAGGAGTAAATGGGGTGGGAAAAACCACGACAATTGGTAAACTTGCATGGAAAATGAAAGAAGAAGGAAAAAAGGTATTATTAATTGCTGGTGATACCTTTCGAGCTGGGGCCACGAAACAATTAGAAGAATGGGCTCGTAAAATTGATGTTGGCTTTGTTGGTAAAGAAGAGGGTGTTGATCCATCAAGTGTAATTTTTGATGGCTTAGAAAAAGCTAAACATGAAAATTATGATGTCGTATTTATTGATACTGCTGGTAGACTTCAAAATAAAGTGAATTTAATGAAAGAGCTAGAAAAAATCAATCGTGTGATAGGAACACAAATTCCTAATGCTCCACATGAAACACTGTTAATTATTGATGCTACTACCGGACAGAATGGAATTAGTCAAGCGAAAAGTTTTAAAGAAATTACAAATATTACGGGAATTGTTTTAACAAAACTAGATGGTACTGCTAAAGGTGGTATTGTTTTAGCTATTAAAGAAGAAGTAAATATTCCTGTTAAATATATTGGTTTGGGTGAGTCTAAAGAAGATTTACAAGCCTTTGATATTGAAACATATATATATGGACTCTTTAAAGATATGATGTAGGTGAGAAATGGATAAGAAAATATATTTAAATAATTTATATGATTATTATTATTTATTGCTGACAGAAAAACAGCGAGAATATTATGAGGATTACTATTTTCATGATTATTCTTTATCAGAAATTGCTTTTAATAAAAACGTTAGTAGAAATGCCGTTCATGGGCAAATTAAAAACGTGGAAGAATTATTATACTTTTATGAGGAATCTTTAGGTTTGTATGAGAAATCATTAAAAATAAAAAAATTAATATCGGGAATCGATCCAGATGTTAAAAAAAGAATAGAAGAACTAATTTAAGAGGTGAAGGGGTATTATGTTTGATAGAATAATTTATATATCAGATAGTGAGGCTAGAGTACATATTCATAATCTTAATACGATAGTAGAAGATTTAATGAATTTACATGTTTTATTTGAAGATGATGAAAAAAAAGTATTAGCAGAAATAGATAGTATTAGTGAGGATATTATTACTACTAGATTTTTAGGAGAAGTAGTTAATAATCAATTTTTTACTGGTATTATTCGAAAACCTAAAATTAATTCTAGTGTTAGGATTATTACACGTGATGAATTTGCGATGCTTGTTATGAAAGAAGGAAAAGAAACTATATTATTAGGAACAAGTCCTTTATATCATGATTATCCTATTCGTGTAAATGTGAATGATTTATTTAGTTTTCACTTATGTATTATGGGAAATACTGGTAGTGGTAAAAGTTGTGGAGTAGCAAGACTATTACAGAATGTTTTTAATTGTCCAGGATTTTTACCTTATAATGCTAATTTTATTATTTTTGATTCCACTGGCGAATATCGCAATGCTTTATCCAATATTAATTCTATTGATCCAAATTATCGCTATAATTTATATTCTACTAGCGAAGAGATTAAAGATGATGAAGAAGTATTAAAAATTCCTCTATGGCTTCTTACTATTGATGATTTTGCATTATTGTTATCAGCTACTAGTCCTACTCAGATTCCTATTATTGAAAGGATGTTACAACTTGTTCACATTTTTCAATCTCCTGATGTTAATGTTGAAGCTTATAAAGATCATTTGATTGCTAAAGCAATTATGACTATTTTATATTCTAATAGTACAAGTGCTAAAAAAAGAGATGATATTTTTAGTATTTTATCTACTTGTTCTACTCCTAATTTTAATTTAGATACAGAAATTATGGGAGTTGGATATAGTAGAAGATTTCGTGAATGTTTTGAAATTGAAACAGATGGTGATTTTGCGGAAGCAGTACTAATTACACGCTATATTACAGAACATATTCATAAAGAATTTGATCAGATGAAATTTAACCAGATTAATTATTTTACTTTAGAAGATTTAGAAATTGCTCTTAACTTTACTCTCATTAGCGAAGGCTGGTTAAAAAATGAACAAACTTATGGAGATAGTTTAACTTTAAAAGTAAAATTGCATACTCTTATTCTTAGTGGTTATTCTAGGTTTTTCCGACTTGATAAATTTATTGATAAAAGAAAATATCTTTATGATATGTTATTTGATAATAATGGTAGAAAATATCAAGTTATCAATTTTAATTTAGAAGATGTTGATGATAATTTTGCTAAAGTTCTTACTAAGATATTTTCTAAGATTGTGTTTGATTTTGCGAAAAAATTAGAACCACGTGCTTCAATCCCTTTTAATATTATTATTGAAGAGGCACATCGTTATATTCAAAATAATGATATTGATAATTACTTGCTGGGTTATAATATTTTTGATCGTATCTCGAAAGAAGGAAGAAAATATGGAGTGATGCTTACTTTGATTAGTCAAAGACCGGTTGAAATTAGTGAAACTGTTATTTCTCAATGTTCTAATTTTTTAATTTTTAAATTAAATCATCCTAGAGATGTAGAATATATTAAAAAAATGGTACCAAATATTAATTCGGAAATTGTTGATAAACAAAAAGTACTACAAGTAGGTAATTGTGTTGGATTTGGACACGCATTTAAAGTTCCAATGATTATTAAAATGGAACTTCCTAATCCAATGCCACTTAGTTCAAATGCAGATGTCTATGCAAGATGGACATATAAGGAGGAAAAATAATATGTTTCAAGAAATTATTCATATAGGGGATACTGATGTTGATATTAAACTAGCTGCTAATATGATGATACAAAGTGATATTATGAATATGCCTATTGTTTTAGAAGATAAGGATAAAAGTATCTTAGCAGAAATTAAAGATATGCATCCTGATTTTGTACGTGCTAAGATGTTAGGAGAACTTGTTCATGGTAAATTTATCGGAGGTATTTTAAGAAAACCGAATTTAGATGCTAAAGTTCGTTCTTTAAATGATAGTGAACTATCTTATATTGTTGGAGAAGAAAGAAAAGGAAATTTATTATTAGGAATAAGTCCCTTTTATAATTCTAAAAATATATATGTTGATATGAATGAGTTATTTAGTAAGCATATTGGAATTATTGGTAATACTGGAAGCGGTAAAAGTTGTGGGATTGCCAGAATTATTCAAAATATTTTTAGCCGTCCTGATTTTATTCCATATCGTTCTAATTTCTTTATTTTTGATTCATCTGGAGAATATTATTCTGCTTTTTCGAAAATTAATGAGGTAAATCCTAATTATCATTATCGTTTTATTACAACGAATATTCACCATGCACAAGAAGGGGAATTATTATCTATTCCTATTTGGTTATTAAATGTAGAAGATATGGCTTTATTATTATCAGCTACTACGCATACTCAACTTTCTATTATTGAGAAGACATTAAAGTTAGTGAAAATATTTTCTCAATCTGATAGTTCAGCAATTGACTATCAAAATCATTTAATTGCTAATGCTATTATGACTATTCTTTATTCTAATCAAAGTTCTGCTAGTAAAAGAGATGAGATTTTTTCTATATTTAATACTTGTTCTACAGAAGCATTTAATTTAAATTCTACTGTGCAGGGAATAGGATATACTAGAAGATTACAAGATTGTTTCTTAATTGATTCTAGTGATAACTTTTCAGAAAGAGTTTTACTTACGGAATATGTAAATAAATTTATTAAACCAGAATTGAATCAGTATGAACCAGATAAAGTTTGTTACTTTACTTTGGATGATTTAGAAAAGGCTTTAAATTTTGCTTTAATTAGTGAAGGATGGCTTCGTAATGAAAATGTGTATGCAGATGCTATTACGTTAAGAGTAAAATTACATGAATTAGTAATTGGACCAAATAAAAAATTTTTTGATTGCAAAGAGTTTGTGCGATTAGATCAATTTATTAGTAATCTAATTATTAAAGATGGAAAAAAATATCAAATTGTGAATATTAATTTGGAAGATGTAGATGATAGTTTTGCTAAAAGTATTGTTAAAATATTTACTAGATTATTATTTGAACTTTCGAAAAAATTAGAAAGAGGTAGTATTCCATTTAATATTTTACTAGAGGAAGCTCATCGATATGTTCAAAGAGATCAAGATGAATTTTTATTTGGGTATAATATTTTTGATAGAGTTGCTAAGGAAGGAAGAAAATACGGTGTTATTATGTCTTTAATTAGTCAAAGGCCTGTTGATTTATCAGAGACAGTAATTTCTCAATGTTCTAACTTTATTATTTTTAAAATGAGTCATCCTAGAGATATTGAATATATTACGAAGATGATTCCTAATATTACAGAAGATACAATTGAAAAACAGAAATCATTACAAGTAGGAAATTGTTTGGTATTTGGAACAGGATTTAAAATTCCTTTAATAGCAAAATTGGAAATGCCTAATCCTATGCCACAAAGTAGTAGTTGTGATGTAGTAGAAAAATGGACAAGTAATTAAAACTAGTTAGTACTAGTTTTTTTCTTTTAGATTAGTTATAATATTTATAGTTTATGGGAGGGATAATATGTTTGAATCATTAGGGGATAGACTTCAAAATGTTCTTCATAAGATAAAAGGTTATGGAAAAATTACTGAAGATAATATTTCAGATATGATGAGAGAGATTCGTCTTGCTTTACTAGAAGCAGATGTTAATTATCAAGTTGTGAAAGAGTTTACCAATACAGTAAAAGAAAAAGCCCTTGGAGAAGAGGTACAGAAAAGTATTAAACCAGGAGATTTGTTTGTCAAAATCGTAAAGGATGAATTGACGGATTTATTAGGTGGAGAAAGTACTCCTTTAAATATGAATGGAAATCCTGCTATCTTAATGTTAGTAGGGCTTCAGGGTTCTGGTAAAACTACAACTATTGGGAAATTAGCAAACTTTTTAAGAAAAAAACATAGTAAAAAGCCATTATTGGTTGCTTGTGATGTTTATCGACCAGCTGCCATTGATCAATTAAAACAGATTGGAAAGCAACTTGGCATTGAAGTATATGAAGAGGGAAAGAAAGATCCTGTTGAAATTAGCAAAAATGCTATTATCTATGCTAAAGAAAATCAATATGATTATGTGCTAATTGATACAGCTGGTAGACTTCATATTGATTCAGAGCTAATGGAAGAGTTACAAAATATCAATCAAGAAATTAAACCACAAGAAATATTATTAGTAATCGATTCTATGATGGGGCAAGATGCCATTCATGTTATCCAAGGTTTTCATAATTGTTTGTCTTTGACAGGTGTTATTTTAACTAAATTAGATGGTGATACAAGAGGTGGTGTTGCGTTATCAGTTAGGCATTTAACGAATGTACCAATCAAGTTTATTGGTGTCAGTGAAAAATTAGATGGCCTTGAAAGTTTTGATCCAGAAAGAATGGCAGGAAGAATTTTAGGAATGGGCGATATTATTTCTTTAGTTGAAAAAGCAACTGAAGTTATCGATGAAGAAGAGGCAATGAACACTGCTAAAAAAATGCAATCTGGTAAATTTGATTTGGAAGATTTTTTAAAACAAATGAAGCAAATTAAAAAATTAGGTCCACTAGAAAATTTAATTAAAATGTTACCTGGTGCTAAAAAAATGGGATTAACGAATGTTAATATTGATCCTAAACAAATAGCGCATGTAGAAGCAATTATTTTATCGATGACACCAAAAGAGAGAAGAAATCCAGATATTATTAAAGCTAGTCGTAAAAATAGAATTGCTAAGGGTTGTGGTCTTTCTGTTCAAGAAGTTAATAAACTTTTAATGCAATTTGATGAGATGAAAAAAATGATGAAGCAGATGACAACTGGTAACTTTAAGATGCCCTTTTAAAAAATAATAATTCTGTGTATTTTCTTAGCAATATATATGAAACTATTAGGTAATCTAATAGTTTTCTTTTTTTATATTAGGCCAATCAATTATTACATCATTTTTATCTTTCATACTATAAACTAGATAGGAGGAAAGAAAACTATGTTTAGAAATTGTTGTTATGATAGACAAAACGAAGTTAATAATACTTTCAATGCAGAGAATATGGATGTTGATATGAACATTGAAATGGATAATACACAAATAGGAGGTATGGCTCCTCAAATGGCTGGTAATGTACAAAGTCCAATTATTGAACCAATGCAAGAAAGAGTTGTTAATCGTACTATCATGCATGAAGTTCCACATATTTGTCCAATGAGAACTAAAATAGTTAATCATCATGTATTTAGACATACTTATCAACCATCTTATTCATGCTGTGAAGAAAATGTGTGTAGTGAAATTCAATGTGGCTCTTGTTGTAATTTTAGATAAAAAGTCGAAAGACTTTTTTTCTTTTGTCAAATTTTGTCTAATTTATGTAAATTGCTTGTAGTCTTTTTCAGAACAGTTTATTATTAAACTAGGGAAGGTGATACAGTGATTTATCCATCAATTGATAAAATTTTAAATATTATTGACTCAAAATATGAACTTGTCCATATTATTAGTATGAGAAGCAAACAAATGGCAACTACCAATCACTATCAGATGCCTGAATATAAGTATGTATCTAAGAAAAATCTTGGTAGGGCACTAGAAGAGATTGAAAATAATTTGATAATTGTGAAAAAGGATTAAGAAATTAGTCTTTTTTTATTGTATAATCTTTATAGTGCCTATAATCTTTAAAAAGATTACTAGAAAGGAATGTTAGTGAAAATGGAAATAAAAAAATTTTCTAAGCAAAAAAATGGCATGTATCTTCTTCGATTAGATGATGGCAGTCAAATTAAAATTCATGAAGATTTAATATTGAAATATGAACTTCTTTATAATAAAAAAGTAGATTCTAATTTATTAGAAAAAATTTATCAGGAAAATCAAATATATGAAATTTATGGGATAGCACTTAAATATTTAAATATTAAATTACGTAGTTATAAGGAATTATCATGTTACCTTGTTAAAAAGGGATATTCTATGGATAAGATTCAATTAGCTTTGGAAATGTTGATGAAACAGGGATATTTGGATGATAAAGTTTATGCAGACAGCTTTGTACATGATAAAATTTTAATGAGTAGCTATGGTCCTAATAGAATAAAAAGTGAATTAGAGGATGCAGGGATTGCCCAAGAAATGATAGATGAAGCTATTTCTGCTTTTACTGATAAGATAGAAAAGGATAGGATAGAAAAAATCATTCAAAAGCAAATTCAGACAAATCATAATAAAGGTAGTATTGTTTTGAAAAGAAAAATACAATCATATTTATTAAATTTAGGATATTCTCCATCTTTAATTAATCAAAGTTTAAATGGAAGAAAATTAGTAAATGAAGATATCTATCAAAAAGAATATGAAAAATTATATGCCAAACTTAGTAAGAAATTTTCTGGTAAAGAACTTGAATATAAAATGAAGCAAAAAATGTATCAAAAAGGTTTTATCAATGAAGAATGAATCAGTTTATATGATGTTATAAAGAAAGAATGCTTTTTACCTACCATCAAATAAAGAAAATAATATGGATAGTAAATTCAATCAAAATAAAAAGGATTGTCTCCTGTATATTACAGGGTTCAATCCTTTTTTAAGGGTCAGTTTTTGCTATTATTCTTGATTTTTTAATTGTTGCTTTGCGTTTTCTAGATAAGTTTCATATTGTGCTTTTAAGGTATCATCTTGGATTTCAATATTATATTTTTTTCTTAAGTTTTCTAGTGCAGTTATTTGAAGAGTTGCATCGTCTTCTAATTTTTGTTGAGCAATTTCTTCTATGATGTCATCTTTTACAGTTTTTAATTCAGGCTTATCTTTTTGATTTTCTTTATAAATAATATGATAACCATAAGTTGTTTTAACTGGAGTAGTTGTATATTTTCCAACTTCTAGATTTTTAGCTGCTTCTTCAAATTCTTCTACCATATCACCATGAATAAAATCATTTAATTTACCACCATTGGAAGCACTAGCTTCATCATCAGAAAATTCTTTTGCAAGTGCCTCAAAATCTTCATTATTATTTAATCTACTGATGATTTCCTTTGCTTTCTTTAGGGCTTCCTCGTCAGCAGCAGTTTTTTCTGCATCTGTTGCACTACTATCTACCTCTGGGGAAATTAAAATATGTTTTGCAGAAATATCACCAAAAATTTTATTTTCGTAAAATTCGTTTATTTCATCATCAGTAACAATAGTCTTAGAATAATCTTCAATGGCTAAGTTTCTTTTATACTGTAAAGTCAAATAATCATTTAACTCATCCATTGTATCCACACCCCATGCACTATAAGTTTGTTGTAATAAAGTAGCCTCACTACCACCACCATATTGTTGAATTAACAAATCAATTTGATCTTTAATTTCTTTCTTTGATTCATCAGTATCTTTGTATTCCTTATTTAATATTTTTGTATCCATCAAATCTAATAATACACTAAGTCCAAATTTTTCTTTAATTTCTTTATATAGCGTATCTACTGAGATATTTTCACTATCTAGTGTAATTATTGCTTCTTCTCCATTTTTTAATTTTGGAACCTTGCCACAACCCGTAATAAATAATAAAACAGCCATAGTTGTTCCAACTAACTTTATTGTATTTTTTTTCATATTGTGTTCCTCCTAATACATGTATTATCATAGCAAAATTTTATTTAAAAAACAATAATTTATAGAAATTTCACAAATGTCTCGAACCTTTTTTCAAAAATTCCATATGATACAATGAGTAATCAAAAAAAAGGAGGAATTTAATTATGGGTAATTACGTATCAAGTTCCGCTATTGTATTAGTATTATTTATTTTATTAGTAATTATTCTTGGTGCATGGATCTAATTTAAGGGAGGTGTAACTATGTCTTGTAATCAAGGTCAAACAACAACTAGTTGTCAAAATACCTCAGGAAGTGGATATGTTATCATCATTGTTTTATATATCTTACTTGCCATTATGTTAGGTTCATGGCTAGCTTGTTAGTAAAAAGGAAGAAGAAATTCTTCTTTTTTTAAGAATATTACATCATCATAGGTTCAGTATATGATTAATTGATATTCGTATTTTTTATTTATCCTAATCTAAATGGTGAATCTCTTAAATTTTTGATGTAATCGTGTATTGTGGTTTATGGAATTATTTTAGTTAAAAGTGTATTTTACACTTTTTCTTTTGTTTGATATAATTTACAGTAAAGAAGTGGTATTATGAAAAAAGAATTACTAGCTCCAGCTGGAGATTTTGAAACTTTAAAACAAGCAATTCATAATGGTTGTGATGCCGTTTATTTAGGTGGTAAAAAATTTGGAGCTAGAAAATTTGCTTCTAATTTTGATGATCAAGAAATGGTACAGGCCATTAAATATTGTCATTTATATGGGGTCAAAATATATGTAACCGTTAATACTGTTATTTTTGAAAGTGAAGTAGAAGAATGCTTAGAGTATATTACTTTTTTACATAAAAGTGGTGTAGATGCTGTTATTATGCAAGATTTAGGTATGATTTCTTTAGTTAGACAAGTTCTTCCTAATTTAGATATACATGTTTCTACACAAGCACATACTCATAATGCTAATCAGATTAAATTATTAGAAAGTTTAGGAGTAACTAGAGTAGTAGTAGCAAGAGAGATGAGTTTAGGAGAAATTCGCAAATTAGATACTAAATTGGAAATAGAAGCTTTTATTCACGGTGCATTATGTGTATGCTACTCTGGACAGTGTTTATTTAGTAAATTGCTTCTTAATCGTAGTGGGAACCGTGGAGAATGTGCTGGTATTTGTAGATTACCATTTACATTGTTAGAAAATGGAAAAGAGATAAAAACAGATGGAAAATATCTTCTTAGTCCTAAAGAATTAAATACTACCAATCATATGAAAGAACTTATGGAAAGTAATATTACATCTTTTAAAATAGAAGGTAGAATGAAAAATCCAACAACTATTGGTTTCTTGACTAGAATGTATCGTATGTTAATTGATCATTATCAAAAGAATGAAGAAATTGTTTTAACCGAAGAAGAACAGAAAAAATTAATGCTTTTGTTTAATCGTGGTTTTACAGAAGGATATTTATTTAATCAATCAGGTAAAGATCTTATGAATATTACATCGCCTAACCATGTTGGAATTCCGATTGGTAAGGTAATGTCAGTAACTAAAAAAAGAATTACTATCAAGCTAGATAATACATTACATCAAAATGATGGAATTCGTTTTTCTAATCAACAACTTGGGATGACTGTTAATTTTATTTATGATCAAAAGAATAAATTAATTTCAGGGGCTAATAGTGGCGATATTATTGAAATTGATAATAAGATTCATCTAACAGAAAAAGATATTGTTTTAAAAACAGTTGACTCTCTTCTTCTTTTGCAATTAGAACATTATGAAAAGAAAAAAATTCCTATTTCTATTCGTGTTTATGCACATTTAAATCAACCTTTTCAATTAGAAATAACAGATGATTTTAATACCATTCTAATAGAAGAAGATATTGTAGAAAAAGCTACAGGAAACGGAACTAGTAGTGATCGTGTTTTTGAACAAATTTCTAAATTAGGTGATAGTCCTTTTGAAATAAAAGATAGTAATTTAGATATTGAAAATGGAATTTTTATTCCTATTTCTAAAATGAATGAATTACGTAGAAAAGCAATTTTAAAACTAATTGAAAAACGTGAAAATGAGAAAAAGAAAGTAATTATTCAAGAAAAGATCCATTTGCAGAAGGTTGTTTCTCATGATTCTATTCTTTTTACTGCATTAGTTCGTAATCGAGAACAGTTACTTGCTTGTTTGCAAGAAAAAGTTGATTGTATTTATGTTACTAATTATGATTTATATCAAGAATATAAAAATTATAAAAATGTTTATTTAAGATTGGATAGAGTTATGAATAATTATCCAAATTACGAAAAGGATAGATTATTAATAGGAGAAACAGGTTCTATTATTTCTTATGCTGAGCATAATTGTCTTCATAGTGATTATTATCTTAATGTTACAAATTCTTATTTTGTCTCTTATTTAAGAAATCTAGGTATTTTCAATATTACTTTATCTATTGAAAATACTAAAGAAGAAATTTCTAATATTATTCAGAAAATAGGAAATAGGGGATTAGAAGTTTTAGTATATGGTAAAGTAGAAGCTATGATTATGAAATATTGTCCTCTTAAGATGCTAGTTGGAAATGATACTATACCATGTAATATCTGTCATAATGGTAAAAAGTATGAATTACTAGATAGGAATGGAGAAAAGTATCCATTAATACAAGATAAAGAACTTACTCATATTTTATATTATCAAAATATTCATCTAGAAAATGATATGAAGAAACTAAAACAAATTGGAATTTTAAGATATCGATTTGATTTTTTTGACGAAACGAGGGAAGAAATAGATAGGATATTAAAAAAATATAAAACGATACTTTCTTAAATAATGTAATTATGCTACAATAAATATGAGGATTGGTGAAAATATGAAAAAACAAATGGGTAGTAAAAAGAATGTTCCAATTTCTAATTATATAAAATTAGTATTAGTAGTTCTTGTTACAATGTTTATTATATTTATGTTAAGAAATTGGTATATTAGTAATCGTGATTATGAATTAAATATTCCAATTATAGAAAGCACTTTAATTAGCAAAATAAATGCAGATGAGGTATATAATTATGTTCGTGAGAATGAAAATGCTATTCTTTATATTGGGGTAGCTAATGATAGTGAGTGTCGTAATTTTGAAAAAAAATTTAATACAGTTATTCAAGAGAAAAGTTTAGAAGATGTGATTACTTATCTTAATATCACAAAGGAAAAAAGTAAGAAAAAATTTATTAATGAATTTAATAAATTTTATGATGCAGATATATTAGGCTATCCAAGTATCATTATTTTTGAAGATGGAAATGTAAAAGATACTCTTACGGTGAAAATAGGAAATTCTTTAGATATTGATGATGTCATTCAATTCTTAGATGATAATGGAGTTGTTGCAGATAATTTATGATTCATATTGTTTTATTCGAACCTGAAATACCACAAAATACAGGTAATATTATGAGAACTTGTGTAGCTACAGGTAGTAAGTTACATTTAATTAAACCATTAGGTTTTTCTCTTGATGATGCTCACGTAAAGAGAAGTGGGGTTAATTATATCGATAAATTAGAATATTCTGTCTATGAAAATTTTCAAGATTTTCAAGATAAAAATCAAGGAGATTTTTATTACTTTACTAGATATGGACATAAACCTCATACTAGTTTTGATTATTCTGATTCTAGTAGAGATATTTATCTTATTTTTGGAAAAGAATCTACTGGAATTCCTAAAGAAATATTAAAAAAGGATTTAGAACACTGTATGAGAATTCCAATGACTGCTAATGTTAGAGCTTTAAATTTATCTAATTGTGTAGCTATTTGTACATATGAGGTTTTAAGGCAACAAAATTATAATGATCTATTAAAAGAAGAACCTCATAAAGGAAAAGATTATTTAGAAAGAGATGAATATTGATGATTTTATATCTTGTTTCTTATTATAAAAAATTATATAATAGGGATATAATATATAGTAGGAGACGTTTCTATGAAAAATAAGAAAAAAATAATAGTAATTGCCTGTATATTATTTTCTGTTATTATTTTAGCATTGGCATCTAGTTATGCTTTATTTAGAATGAATATAACTAAAAATTCTAATTTTAAATTAGCTATTGGTTCTTTACAATTGGAAATTGAAGATACTGAAACAGAGGATAAGTTCGTTTTAGAAAAGATGGTACCTACTAGAGATCAAAAAGCTTTAGAGCAAGAGGGTTATACTTTCACTATTACAAATGCTGGTACTGTTGATAGTTATTATACTGTTTATTTGGATGATATTTATTTGAATGAGGAAAAAGAAAGATTGGATAATCACTATATTAAGTTTAATTTATCAACTAGTGATAATCAAGGAAGTGTATCTTTACTAGAGGATTATCCTACTCAAGATAGAGTTATTGCAACAGGATTTTTAGAGGCTGGAGATAGTATAACTTATACTTTAAAAATGTGGTTAGATTATAGTGCTGGAAATGATGAACAAGATAAGTATTTTGCAACACAAATTCGAATAGTTGGTGAACAAGCTAATTCTTATACTTATACAGAATCTATTTTAAATGGAGCAGATCCAGTATTAAAAGATAACTTAATACCAGTTACTATAGATGAAAATAATGGTACAGTAAAAAAAGCTGATACTACTAAAGAATGGTATAGATATGAACAAAAGAAATGGGCAAATGCCGTTATATTAAAAAATGAAGATATAACTTATGCTAATAATCAAGTCATTCCAGAAGACAATATCGAAAGTTATTTTGTATGGATACCAAAATATAGTTATCAGTTATTTGATGGAGAGAGCGGACCAACAGAAATACAAATTCAATTTGGGACAGAAAATACAACAGATAGTACTGATAGCTGTGCAACACCAATGCAAGATAATCAAGGAAAAGCTGGAGAAAAAGGTAATTGTGCTGTAGGAAAATATATGACACATCCAGCATTTATTTCATTTAATGTAAATGGATTTTGGGTAGGAAAATTTGAAACAGGGTATGATAGTGCTCAATCAGCAGAGGAAGCACAGGTGGATAAAATTGCAGTTGATAAAATTATTATTAAGCCTAACGTCTATAGCTGGAGAGAAATAAAGTTAGGAAATATGTTTGAAAATAGTTACAAATATCAAAGAAACTTAGAAAGTCATATGATGAAGAATACAGAGTGGGGAGCAGTAGTTTATTTAAGTCATTCAAAATATGGAACTTGCACAGATGTTAATAGTAATCAAAATTATCTGACTGGATATGATAATATAAATGAATCAGTAACAGGAAATAGAACTGGAATCTATGGTATGAGTGGAGGAGCTTGGGACTATGTAATGGGATATACAACTGGGGCAACTACTACAGGTGGCTATAGTGAAATTACATCTATCCATCAAGATTTTTTTGAAAATTCTAATTGGAAAAAATATTATGATGTGTATTCTGCAACAGAACAGACAGACTATGATAATCGAATTTTAGGGGATGCAACTGAAGAAGTAAAAAATTGGTATGAAGATAGTTCTTCCTTTGTAATCTCTACTAGCCCATGGTTCTTACGTGGAGGTTATTTGAATCATAGTGAGGCTGATGGTATCTTTGCTTTCGGATGGTGTAGTGGTATAGCAGCTCCGACACTCTCTTACCGTATTGTCTTAGCTCCTAGTAATTAATTGAAAAAATGAAAAATATATAAATTAAATAATTGAATAATCAATAAAAGATGAATTTAATATTTTCTAGGATAAATATGAAAAATTCATCTTTTTTAGTGATTGAATTTAAGAAAATAGTCATTTTACAGATTGAATTCATTTTGTTATAGTGAGTGCGAATTAACAGATTTTTTTAGAAACAGGAGGTAATATTATGAAAGAAAAAATCAAACAAAAGAAGAAATAATAACGTTTAAACTAAGAGATGAAGAAGGAAATATAGAGACAAATATTTATCAATCTATTCATTTAATACTTGAAAATATAGTTAACGGA
>CANRKU010000006.1 GCA_947631295.1 uncultured Bacilli bacterium | reverse complement strand
ACCATCACCTAATACACTATATGAAAATAATTTTTTATTTTTCCAAAAAGAAAAGAGATTCTTACCAATCTCTTTCATAAATTTAGATGTTTAGAAATATTAGATAATGTTTTTTGAAAAAATATTCATTGCATTGAAAATTATTTTCTATTCAAACAATGTCAACAGATGTCTATCAAAATCCTCTAGAGCTTCCACCACCACCAGAAGATCCTCCACCACCAGAAAATCCACCAAAGGAAGAACCTCCACCAAATGATGAAAAACTACCTCCCATAAACATTCCAGTTCCTCTACCATTACGATTATGAATGAGAAAATAAATGACAAGTCCTAACATTCCAAGTTCAAAAAAGAAAAAGAAAAAATCAAAAATATCACCATCTGTTTCTTCTTCTACTGGCTCTTCAATTTCACCACTAAAATCATAATAAGATGCGATTTCTTGAAAGAATGCTTTATAACCATTTAAAATTCCTTCATCAAAATTATCTTCTGATAAATAAGGAATCATATAAGTATCTTGGATTCTTCCAGTTTTAGCATCTGGTAAAATTCCTTCCAAACCATACCCAACTTCAACTCGCATTTGTCTTTCCTCTAATGCTAATAGTAATAACAAACCACTATTTTCTTGACCATCACCAATTCCAAATTTTCGAAAAAGTGTAGTTGCATATTCTTCTAAACTATTGTTCTCTAAAGAAGGGATAGTAACAACTACAATTTGGGCATCTGTTTCTTGATCTAAAGCACTACTGTGATCCATAATATATTTTTCTGTTTCCGTACTTAAAATATTTGCATAATCATTGACATAAAATTCACTAGTAGAATCTACCGTATCAAGTGCTAAAACAGATACTGGTAAAAAACAAAGAAAGAAAAAAACAAAAAAGAAATAAATCTTTTTTATTTTAGAATTCAACATTTGGAACCTCGTCTTTTCCTTCACTTACTTCAAAATAAGCTTTCTTTTCAAAACCAAACATACTAGCTAATAAATTAGTTGGAAATTTTTTAATAGTAGTATTATAATCAGTTGCTACTTCATTATAGTCACGACGAGCAGTGGCAATTCTATTTTCTGTTCCTGCAAGTTCATCAGATAATTGAATAAAATTTTGATTGGCTTTTAAATCTGGATAATTTTCTACTACTAACATAAGAGCATTTAAAGAATTAGTTAATTCATTATTAGCTTTGCTTTCTTCTTCAACACTACTTGCCTTCAATAAATTTTGTCTTGCTTCAGTAATAGAATTAATAATTGCTTCTTCATGTTCCATATATCCTTTTACTGTATTCACTAAATTAGGAATTAAATCTGCTCTTCTTTCTAATTGAACAGAGATATTAGCATATTCCTTATCTACCTTTTCTCCTTTATCTACTAAAGAATTATAACTTCCTGCAAACATCGCAATTACTAAAATAATAACTGCTACAACACCAAGTATAATCATGGTTGATTTTTTCATATTCTCACCTTCCTATCATTAGTATACCAAAAATTAAAAAAAAAAGAAGAATTATTTTTTTTCTTTCTTCATTTTTTTCGAATATGAGTTAGATACTAACATTTGAAAATAGTTACTTATTTTTTCCTCATCTTTAGAACTAAGAATTTCATAAAGAACATTCTGAATATTGTCAAGAGATTCTATTTTTATTTCTTCATCTATATTATTCAAAATATCAATCACTTTATTTATAATTTCTGGTTGCCACTCTATAACATTAGATAAAAGAAAACTAAAGAGAGTAAAATTATAATCTAAGTGAGAAACTGAGGTAATAATATTAGGTAATAAATCAATATCTTTTACCTGATCCTTTTTAGCAAGAGTAGACAAAAAAGAATAAACATCATCAAAATTTTCATCCTCTCCTATTCCTGTAAAGGAATTTATCATATTTCTATAAATAACATTACGATTAATATCAGATTGATATGCTCTAAAAAGATTTAAAATATCAGCATCTAAAATAACTTTATTAACTCTACTCGTTACTTTATTCCAATCTAATGAATGAGAATAAATATTTTTATAAGCATCAAGAACAACACTGATCAATTTCAAATTTCTTAATTCAGAATAATTAATAACATCAATAACAGATGGTACATTAAAAATATATTCAGTATCTTGTATAAGACTGTCTAATTTATTAATATTAGAAAGTTCTTGATTGGAATTCATTTTTAATTCATTCAGAATAAAACTAAGTATTTTATCTGGTTGATGAGAAGATAAGTATAAACGATCTAGCATATTTTTATCAATAAAAGGTAATTGTTGTATATTTAAGATTTCTTTAATTACATTTTGCTCATTACCTAGATGAATAAATCCAGCTTCTGCTAATTGTAAAAATAAATTTTGTTGCTGATTATTCAAAACGGAACATAATTTATTTGTTTGTATCATTTTCTTTTCCTCCATATAGCTTTTTATTTTCAAGTCTTTTGTTTTTCTGATAAATAATTGGAGTATCTGCTTTAATATCAAAGTTAGATGGACTAGCTTCTAACAGTGCTAGATAAGAGTTGACTTGTTCGCTATCTTTAGAAGCAAGAATTTCATAAATAGAATCTTTAACACTAACAAGTACTTCTTTTTTCTTAGCAAGAATATCACCATAAATATGACCTAAGTCGACTGCATCATAATCACTATTTAGTAAAGTTTGCATATAAAATAATAAATTAGGATCTTCAAAATCACATGTATTTAATATCTCATAGAAATTATTTTGAAAGACTACACCTTTAAGAAGAATACCACTGTTTTTTAAGAATGGGTAATATTTTTTCGCAAAGAATTGAGATTTTAAAAAAGTAGGATTTTGATACAAAGATATTTCTCCTTGCGAAATACCAAGATTTCTATTTTCTAGTAGGATATAATTCATTCTTTTTAAGATAGAAGAATCCTGTTCTATCAGATCTAATACTTGCTGATTATTATATATAGTTTGTTTGGCTTTAAAAATTTTTCTTGATTCTTGTACGGAAAATGATGATAATATTTTAGAGTAGGTATCAAAGGATAATTCTTGATTATTTAGAAGTTGAAAACTTTTCTTTGGATAAAGGCTTAAATCATTTATATTTGAGATAAATATATAAAGAATATCTAATTTGCCATCTTGATTAAGATAATCTAAAAAATTTTGATTGGTTAGAATTGGTTGCATCATGTCTAGTATTGATTGCATCGTTTCATCAGCCGTATGGAATGACCAACATGGAATATTTGATACTGTATCCAAAACTAAATTATAAATAGCAGTGACTTTTTCTTTAGATACTTGTTGAAAAATGAGTTGTGTTAGTGTTAAAAATTCATTTTTATCATCATTTTTATCACAAGAGAAAGCACCAACATCATAAACTAAGGCATCCACATTTACCTGTTCTAATGGACAATATTCTAATAAAACTGTTTCCAAGCAATGGAAATCATAATAATCACTATCATGCTGTGCTAGCTTTTCAATTAAACAAGAAAGATCACCAATACACTTTACTTTCTTTTTTTCTAGTAAATGTTCTGTTAAGGCATACGTTTCATTAAAATATGTAGCATTATTGATAATTTCCCTAAAATTTTCCAATAATTCTTGATAGGATTTTCGAGAAGAGTGATCATTCTGTTTTACTAAGTTTAAAATTTGATCATTTAAGGCTATTTGCTTTAATTTAGAGATTACTTCTATTGGAAAATCGCGATCATAGACAATCTGACACACATTCAAAATACTATCTGCCAAATTTAAATCATTTATTTTTTTATTTTCCACCATATCTAAAAGCATGGAATTAGCTATATAACCATTATCATTAGTAACACATTTAAATAATTTTTGCATGTAGTTGTAAGTCTTATTGGCATTCTTCTGTAAACTATGAAGAATCCATTTCAAATATCGATTGAGATCCTCAAAATATAAATAAACATGACTTAATACCATTTGATCAATTTGAAAGGACCCTTTGATTTTCGAAATTTCACCAACAACATAATTTAAATTACTCTGTTGTATAAGACCTGCAGAAAGCAAATTTTCTAAGAATGCTACCTGACTATCATTAAAGTTAATTAACATTTCTGTTTTTAATTTCGATGGTAATAAATTTCTTTGATGTAATTCTTGAATTAATTCAATTAATAGTTCTTTTTTCATTTTTTATTTTCCCCCCTGACTCACAATTATTTTTCTTCCCTTTTCTCTTTTTCACTAGTTTCAATGTTTGGTCTAGGTAAAGCTTGTTTTCTAGAGAAATTTAATCTTCCCTTTTTATCCTGACCAATTGCTTTTACTAAGATTTCATCACCAAGTGATACTACATCTTCACATTTCTTTACATGATTATGAGATAATTCTGAAATATGGACAAGTCCTTCACATCCAGGCCATACTTGTACAAAGCATCCAAAGTCTTCAATTTTAACAACCTTTGCATTATAAATTTGTCCTTCTTCTACTTCCTTAATGACATCTAAAATCATATCACGTGTTCTTTCAATAATTTCTTTATCAGAATGATAAATTGTTACTCTACCATCATCTTCTAAATCAACTTTAACAGCATTGATATCGGTAACAGCATTTACATGGGAAGCATCACAAATAATCTTAGTAATCATTTCTCCTCCACGGCCAATGACATCTTTAATTTTTTCAGGTTTAATCATAAATGTCAAAGTCTTAGGAGCATATTTACTTACTTCTTTACGAGGTTCTGGAATCTGTTTTGTAATGACATCTAGAATTTCTAAACGAGCTTTCTTTGCTTGAGCAAGTGCTTCTTTTAAGATTTGTTCAGTAATTCCTTTAATCTTAATATCCATTTGTAAAGCCGTAATTCCATCTTTAGTACCTGCTACTTTAAAGTCCATATCCCCAAGATGATCTTCCATCCCTTGAATATCCGTTAAAATCGTATATTCATCTTCATGCGTAATTAATCCCATCGCAATACCAGCAACTGGTGCTTTAATAGGAACTCCTGCTGCCATTAAACTCATGCATCCAGCACAAATGGTTGCTTGACTACTAGAACCATTACTTTCTAATACTTCGGATACCACACGAACGGTATATGGAAATTCTTCTTCTGATGGCATTACTTGTAAAAGTGCTCTTTCTCCTAAAGCCCCATGACCAATTTCACGTCTACCAGGTGCTCCATATCTTCCTGTTTCTCCTACTGAAAAAGCTGGGAAATTATAGTGTAACATAAATCTTTTTTCTGTTTCCATATCAAGCCCATCTAAAATTTGATGTTCTCCTAAAGCGCCTAACGTAGTAATTGCTAAAGCCTGAGTTTGTCCACGAGTAAATAAAGCAGATCCATGGGTTCTAGGAAGCAAATCAATATCGGTAGATAGTGGTCTAATCTCATCCATTTTTCTACCATCAGCTCTTGTTTTTTCTTTTACTACAATCTGTCTAAAGATTTCATATTCGATTTCTTCTAAGATTAGTTTTACTTTCGTAATTAATTCTACTAGTTCTTTTTCTTTTAACTTGTCTTCATTTTCTTTGGTGTATTTTTCAACAACACTTTCCTTAATTTCATCGATTTTAGCATATTTTTCTAATTTATCTTTAATTCTTAAAGCTTGATCTAAATCCTTTTCAGCTAAATCTCTTACTTCTTTACGAAGACTATCCGTTAATTCTAGTACTTCGTATTCCATTTTTTCTTCGCCAATTTCAGCAATAATTTCTTCTTGGAAATGAACTAATTCTTTAATTGCTTCATGACCAAACATCAAAGCTTTTAACATCAAATCTTCAGATACTTGTTTCGCACCTGCTTCTACCATGTTAATCGCATATTTTGTTCCAGCTACCGTTAAATCAAGTTCGCTTCTTTCTAATTCTTCTGGAGTTGGATTAATAATAAACTCCTGATCAACATAACCAACTTTTACTCCAGCAATTGGTCCATCAAAAGGAATTTTACTAATACAAGTACATAAACTAGAACCAAACATTGCTGTTAACTCTGGTGAATAATCAGGATCAACGGATAATACCGTATTGACAATCTGTACTTCATTTTTAAAATCTTCTGGAAACATTGGTCTCATTGGTCTATCAATCATACGAGCAGCAAGTGTTCCCTTTTCAGTAGGACGACCTTCTCTTTTAATAAATCCCCCTGGAATCTTTCCTACTGCATATAATTTTTCATTATATAAAACCATTAACGGAAAAAAATCCGATAAAACATTTGCTGTTTTACTAACAACAACGGTAGATAAAATAACGGTATCCCCATATCTTACTAACACAGCCCCATCAGCTTGTTTAGCAACTTCACCATGTTCTACTACTAATTTCTTTCCTCTAAAATCAAATTCAAATACTTTTTTCATAAATTACCTCCTTTTCCCTATCTTATCCTATTGATAAAACTTATAAAAAAGACAAAGACACTATGAAAATAGTGCCTATCAATTTCTATAATTATTTTCTTAAACCTAACTTGCTAACAATATCACGATATCTTTGAACATCTTTCTTAGCTAAATAGTTAAGCATATTTCTTCTTTGTCCAACTTTCTTAAGAAGTCCACGACGAGAATGATGATCATGAATATGTACTTTTAAATGTTCTGTTAATTCTTTAATTTCTTCTGTTAAAATAGCGATTTGTACTTCACAAGATCCTGTATCTTTTTCATCTCTTGCATATTTCTTAATAATAGCTTGTTTTGCTTCTTTTGTTAAAGCCATTTCAATTCCTCCTTTTTTTTATTAGCCTCATCCAAGTATATGGTCGGAATTAGATCCACACCCTAGAAAAGGTACATGTATAATATACTAAAAGTTTTCTAAAAAAGCAAGTATTTTTAATTATTTTTCATATTTTCTAAGATATCACGGGCAGCTACAATTCCTGTTGCTGCTGCTACTACAATATTTCCCGCTTTTCCTGCTCCATCACCAATAAAATAAATATCCTCTTTTTCTAATTTAAAATGATTATTTGTAGTAATTTCGTTACTAAAAAACTTAATTTCAGGTCCATAAAGTAATGTTTCATCATTATTGACACCAGGAATAATTTGATTTAACTTATCGAGTCCTTCTATAATATTCGTAATAATTCGATGTGGTAATATTAAAGCTAAATCTCCAGCTACACAATCTTTTAATGTAGGTTCTACAAAGCCCTTATCAATTCTATGCCAATTAGATCGTCTTCCACTTCGCAAATCTTTTAATCTTTGAATAATAGGTTTAGAATCTCCTAAGACATTCGCAATTCTAGCAATCGCTTCCCCATATTCACGAGTATTCGTAACTGGTTCTGTTAAATTCACTCTACTAATAAAAGCAAAATTACTATTATTGGATTTCTTATCCTTTAAAGCATGCCCATTGACACAAATATAACCATAATAATTTTCTTTCGTTACATACCCACCAGGATTTGTACAAAATGTCCTAATTTCATCACCATAAGTATCTGTTTTAATAAAAATAGTAGGATCATAAATAATATTCGTAATATTTTCTAATATTTCTTTTCGAACTTCTACACGAACTCCAATTTCAATACTCTGAGAAATATAAGGAATCTGATATTTATCAGCTAATTCTTGAATCCATTTAGCTCCTGTTCTACCAGGCGCTACTATTACTTTTTCACTAGTCATAACATGATTTTTACTATCGATAACTTCATAAAAACCATCTTTAGAATTAATATCTACAATATCTGTATTTTCTAATAAATCTACATGATGATTGCTTAAATATTCACATAATTCATTAATACAATTAGGTAAATAATCACTACCAATATGTTTCTGTTTAATAAGAAGAAGTCTAGCACCAGAAATCGTAACTTGTTTTTTAATTTTCTCTGCTTCTTCCATATTACTTGGATAAATATCACTATCCATATGAAATTTTGTAAAGATTTCTTCCGTATCATCAATTAATTGATAAGCTTCACTTTCACTCATATATTTAAATAAATCACTTTTTCCAAGTTTTGGAATAAAATTTAATTTTCCATCGGAGAAAGTTCCAGCTCCACCATAACCAGATAAAATTCTACATGGTTGGCAATTCTTACAATCCGTTTTATTTTTATTCATAGGACAAAATCGTTTATCTACTTTACTTCCTTTATCCACTAAAGCAATTTTTAATTTCTGATTCTTTGTAATCAATTCATAAGCAGCAAATAATCCCGCAGGACCTGCTCCAATAATTACGACATCATACATAATAACACCTCATTTTATTTTATTAGAAAATCCTAGTACTAGAAGTAGAACTAGGATTTTACATTATTTTATTTTCTCAACATCAAATTTAACATCTAATCCATTTAAATTGGTTTCTTCTACTTCTAAATCTTTCTTTACTAATTCTAAAGCCAAGGTCTCTTTTTGAATTGTATCTATGTAATTAGAAATGGCATCTTCAAACTCTTTATTTTCAGAATAATAAATCGTAATTCTATCCGTAATATTAAAATCTTTTGCCTTTCTCAAATTCTGTACTTTACTAATAAATTCTCTCACAATTCCTTCTTGAATTAAGTCATTGGTTAAAGTAGTATTTAATACAATAAAGTGATTTCCTTCATGACTAGCATTAAATCCTTCTTTAGAAGATACTCTAATTTCAACCATTTCTGGAACAACTTCTACTTCTTCTTGATCTACTTCCATTTTAATCGTACCATTATTTTCTAAAGTAGAAATATCATCCTCTCGTAATTTGGTTAATTTTTCTTGGAATTCTTTCATATGAGGTCCAAACATCTTACCACAAATTTTAAAATTAGGTTTAACCTCAAAATTCATATATTCGGATAAATCAGATGCAAAGATTACTTCTTTAACATTTAATTCTTCTTTAATTAAGTCGACTAAATCAGATATTATTTCCTCATTTTTACCATCAATGATCACTTCTTGAATTGGTTGTCTAACTTTGATTTTAGCTTCTTCTCTAGCATTTCTTCCTAAAGAAATTAAATCTCTGATTAAATCCATTCGACGTTCTATTTTCTCATTAATTTTATCTTCATCACAAACAGGATAAGAAGCTAAATGAACAGATTCTTCATTCGTTAAATTCGTATAAATTTCATCAGAAATAAATGGTACAATAGGAGCAATTAATCGACATACTCCTTCTAATACTTGATAAGTAGTTTGGTAAACAGCTTTCTTACTAGTATCTAAAGTACTACCCCAGAATCTTCTTCTATTTCTTCTAATATACCAATTAGATAATTCTTCATTCACAAAACTATTCACAAGTCTTACTGCTTTATTTAAATCATATTCTTCCATCGCAGCAGTCATATATTTTACTAATTTATGATATTTAGAAAGTAACCATTTATCAATTTCTTCCAAGTCTTGATAAGATACTTCAAATGTTTTAGGATCAATATTATCAGTATTTGCATACATTTGGAAGAAAGTATAAGTATTTTTTAAGGTATTAAAGAATTTAGATTGTACTTCTTTAATTCCTTCTTCATCAAACTTAAGTGGTGTCCAAACAGGAGAAGTATATAACATATAAAATCTAGTAGGATCAGCACCATATGTATCTAAAATACTAAATGGTTCAACAGCATTTCCTTTTGATTTATGCATTTTTTGACCAAATTTATCTAAAAGTAAATCATTTACTAAAACATTTTTATAAGGGCTACATCCTTTTACAAAGGTAGAAATAACGAGTAAGGAATAGAACCATCCACGAGTTTGATCAATTCCTTCACTAATGAAATCAGCTGGGAATTGGCAATCAAATAATTCTTTATTTTCAAATGGATAATGATATTGTGCAAAAGGCATAGCACCACTATCAAACCAGCAATCCATAACTTCTTTAACACGCGTCATTTCTTTTCCACATTTTGGACACTTAATATGAATTTCATCTACATATGGTCGATGTAGTTCAATGGTCTCATCAATATCTTCTATTGCTTTTTCTACCAATTCTTTTCTAGAACCAATCATTTCATCATGTCCACAGCTACATCTCCATAATGGAATAGGAGTACCCCAATAACGATTTCTAGAAATAGCCCAATCATTCATATTCTCAAGCCAATTTCCAAAACGTTTCTCACCTACATAATCTGGATACCAATGAACTGTATTATTTGCTTCGATAATCTTATCTTTAAAAGCCGTTGTCTTAATATAAAGACTTGGTTTTGAGTAATAAACAAGTGGTGTTTTACATCTCCAACAATGTGGATAATTATGTTCCATTTTCTGTTTTTTAAATAATTTATCTTCACTAGCTAGATATTTAATAATTTCTAATTCAAGTTCAGAATCAACAACTAATCTACCCTTCCAAGGTCCTTCTGTATAACATCCATTTTCATCTACTGGATTTAACATTGGTAAATCATATTTTAATCCTACTTCATAGTCATCTTGTCCAAAAGCAGGTGCAATATGAACAATACCAGTTCCATCTTCCATCGTAACATAATCAGCGCAAGTAATATAGAAAGCTTTTTTATTTACTTTTAAGAATGGTAAAAATTGTTCATACTCTCTATATTCTAAATCTTTTCCAAGATATTCAGAAACAACCTCAAAGTCATCTCCTAACACTTTATGAGCAAGTTTTTCAGCAACAATAAAGTTGTAACCTTTAGATAAACATTTGATATATTTTTCATTAGGATTAACACAAGCAGCAACATTGGACATTAAAGTCCATGGAGTTGTTGTCCAAATTAATAGATAGGTATTTTCTTCATCCTTCAATTTAAAAGGAACTGTTACTGTATTAACACTAATTTCTTTATATCCTTGAGCAACCTCATGACTAGCAAGTCCTGTTCCACATCTAGGACAATATGGTAAAATCTTTAATCCATCATAGATTAAACCTTCTTCAAAAAATTTCTTTAAAATCCACCATTCGGTTTCAATATAGTTATTATCATATGTAATATAGGGATGTTCTAGATCAATGAATTGTCCCATTTTATTGGTAAAATCACGAAAAGCTTTTTCGTTTTTCCATACACTTTCACGACACTTTTCATTAAATTCTTTAATTCCATATTTTTCAATATCATTCTTACCAGAAAAACCAAGTTCTTTTTCTACTTGTACTTCAACAGGTAAACCATGTGTATCCCAACCTACTTTACGAATCACTTTATATCCCTGCATCGTTTTATATTTACAAAAACAATCTTTTAATAATTTAGCAAGCATATGATGAATTCCAGGCATCCCATTTGCAGTAGCTGGACCATCAAAAAATACAAAGTAATCTTTCCCTTTCTCAATCGATTTATTTAAAATATTATCCTGTAAGAAGTGATTCATTCTTCTTTCTTCTAAAACACTATTTTTTTCTTTTTCTAATTCTTTAAACATAAATTACACCCTCCCTTTTATTATTTTTTTAATTTTATGTATTCTATCATCATCATATATTTCTTGATAAGCTAATATTTCTCTTCTACATTGCTCTCTACCCATTTTAACATAAATCATTTGATTATGTATTTCTAATTTTCTACATATCCGGTAATCCTCCAAAGTAGATTTGATAACACTCATAGGATTCATCATAGGAATGACTAAAGTATCAGATACAATACTTAGATTAGTATATAATCGATTGAAATGAAATTTACTATTACCATAGTATTTCATAATTGGTATTAATAAATGACAAATACCAGCACTATCTAAACGGTAATATTTTAGATAATTGGAAAAAGTAGATAAATGTTGACAAAACGGTTCTTCCACTAAATCACAACCACGACTAGAAAGAATAGGATTTTTTTTAAGGTAATAAGTTCCTCTTATTTTTCTACCATCAAAATTGTATTTTGCCATTATTATTTCTAATTGCTCACTAGTTATACCATTTATTTCTTTCATATATTGTATAAATAAAGCTTCACGATATTGAAATAAAGCTTCTTTTTGATGACATTGCAAATATTTTATCATATCATGTTCTGTAATTTTAAATTCTATATTTTTCATTTTTACTACCTTGTATAATCAACTTTATAGAAAAATTTATATTTCTATAAAACTAATTAGTTCCTTTCTATATTAATTAATTACATTCTTAACAATTTCTTTTACTTTTTCTACTTTTTCTTTTTGATAAATTTTTTCATAAGTTAAAAGCATATCATTACTTTTTTTTCTATCTAATTTTAAATTTAATTTTATCCATTTCATATTTTCTAAAATCGAAATATAACCAGCTATTTGATAATTATCTAATATGTCTTTTGCTTGATTGAAAGAATCCCTATACAAATCAAATTGATTAAATGGTGAAATAGACAAAGCATCAGCAACTTGTACAGTATAATCATAATAATCTATCACTTGTAACTCTTCTACTCCATAATAACATAATATAGGTAAAAGCAAATAATTAATACCAATAAAATCTAACTTGTGAACACTTTGCATCGTATCAATGAACATTGGAATATCCTTAACCATACAATTAAGATAGTTCATCATTGATTTTAAATCATCCATTTCCCAAATCATAGCATTGTATTTATGAATAAGCATAATCATAGTTTCCTTAGTACAATAATGATATTTTTTTATATGTTCTATAAAAAAAGCTTCATAAAATTTCAACTGTTTTTGATGACTACGAAGATATATCATAATATCCTGATTATGAATCTGTTCTGGCATATTTATTTCCATTCTATCACCTTCTAAATTAATATTAATGTATAATAAATCACAAACATGAATAATAAACAAATTCCTTCATATTTTCTAATTTTATAATCATTTGCTGCAAAAACAAATAACATAAGTGCTGATAAAAACAAAAATCCTAAATCAATCATACTAAAAGTTCCTACCGGTATTTCGCCAAATAGAGAAATGGGAATTCCTAATACAATTCCTATATTAAAGATATTACTTCCCACTACATTCCCTATCGCAATATCATACTCTCCTTTTTTAGTAGCAACAACACTAGTTACTAATTCCGGTAGAGAAGTACCTAAAGCAATAATCGTCAACCCAATAATTCTTTCACTAATTCCAATAGACTCTGCAATCAAAGCAGCACTATGTACAACTAAGTTACTACCAATAATAATACCTATAATTCCGCCTATAGTATAAAGAATAGATTTCCATAGTGGATAGAGGATTTCTTCTTTTTCTATTTCATCTATTTTATTTTTCATCATAGAAATTAAATAATAGATAAATACTAAAAAAAATAATAATAATGTAATCCCATCTCCACGAGTTAAAACATTAGGTTGATGATTAATCATTTGATCACTCATTAATAGTACTAATAAACTAGTAAGTAATAAAGTAATCGGTAATTCTTTTTTTACAGTATTATTTTTTACTTTTAAATCGTGAATGAAACTGGCACATCCTAAGATTAACAAAATATTTAAAATATTACTTCCTATTACATTTCCTATAACGATTTCTCCACTATTAGCTAAAATTGACTGAATACTAACAGCAAATTCTGGAGCACTTGTTCCAAACGCAACAATAGTAAGGCCTATTAACATCTTTGAAATTTTAAAATTTCTAGCTAAATGACTAGTCCCATCCACAAAGATATCCGCTCCTTTAATTAAGACAATAAAACCAATAATTAATATTATTATTTGTAGTAACATAGCTTCCCCTTTCACAAAAAAACGACCACTCGTATAAGGACGAATGATCGCGGTACCACCTTAATTGATAGAAAATCTACCCTCTTATATTGATAACGGATTTCTCCGACTTTATCTTATCCATAAAGCACAAACTTGAAAGTGATCTAAATAATTTCCAATAGATTCTTTTTTCACCAAATCAAGAATTCTCTAACTATTTTTCATTATTCCGTCTTTCGCTCTTGTTTTTACTAGTTATTACTATATCATATCAAAAACTAGTTTTCAATTATTTTCTCCTTTTTTATTATTTTTGTATCAGCATAAATTTGTTCTTCTGTGCGATCATCATCATCAACATCTAATAAATCTGTCAGATCATACTGAGATAAAAACTGAATAATAACATCATAATCATTACAAAATAGTTCTGCTAATGACTGCAATGCTTTCTCATATTTACTATACTCTTTTTTATCACTAGAAAAATAATCATCTATATACGGAGATACTGTAACAACATATTTTTCTTGTACTACCTTTTCTGGTAATGCATACTGCGGTATTATAACATTATTTTTATAAATAGCATAACCAGTATACTTTTTTAAAATAGAATTAGGGATATTAGCAACCATATACATAATATTAGTAGTATTCAAAGAAAGATAATTCTGATAAAAAAATTCTGCTGATTGACTATATCTAAAGAAATGAATATAAGATATATTTTTTTGATAAACATGAGTATTTTTTTTGCTTAAGATAATTTGATTAATATCTTCCTGCTCTGAAAGACAACGATATATTCTCATAATTTGCCTCCCTATTAGCACACTATACTATCATAAAAGATTTTCTTAAGCAATAAAAAATAACATAAAAAATTTATAATTCTTCAAAATATTTTCTATAATTTTCATTTTTTAAAAGCATAGCTTCATGTCTACCAGATATAGTAACACTACCCTTTTCCATAAAAATTACTTGATCAGCTTCTTCTATTACATGTTTTTCTTTAGAAATAATAATAACATTATAGCTACCTTTTGTCTTTTTAAAATAATCAATTAATTGTAAGTCAACCTCTTTTGGAAAGGCATTTAATGTCTCATCAAACAATAATATTTTAGGATGTTTTAATATCACACGCGCAATAGATAATAAATATTTTAAATCATTGTTCACATTAGAGGCACTTTCTGAAATAATAGTATCATAACCATTAGAAAGTTTCATAATATCATCATGAACCCCAAGTTCTTGACAAACAGTAACAATTTTTTCAAAATCAGGTTCTACTATCTCTAAATTATCACGAATAGACATATGAAAAAAACTAGGGTTTTTACGAACAGCTGCTACGCTAGAAAAATAAATATCATCAGCATATTCATTAATATTCAATTTATCAATGGTAATTGTTCCTTCATGCTGTTGATTTAATTTTAATAATAAATCAATAACACCCGTTTTACCAGCACCTGTTGTACCTGTAATAACTGTAATACTGTGACTATTAATATGAGCAGTAAAATGATTTAAAATTGGATCCTCTCTTTTTCCATAAAGTACATCTTTAAATTCTATGACACCTCGACCAACCATCTTAGGATTTTCTTTAAATTTTTCTTCATGAGAAAACTCTTTCAATTTAAACAATCTATCTATGGCTACATTAGAATTTTGATATTGATTATTAAAATCTAGTAAACCTGTAAAGCAAGTATTTAATTTTTCAAAATAACTATATACCATTAAGATAATCGCTAAGGAAATTTTGCCATGATAAGACAAATTAAATCCATAAAACAAAAATAATACTTTAGAAATATCAACAATGGATAAAGCCCCATATTTAACAATTACTTTACATAAACCATATTTAGTATGCCAATTTAAATAAGTATCATAATTTTTTTCAATACGATGATTAATAGCATGAAATAAACGAAAACCTTTTACCTCTTTCATACCTAAAAAATATTCTTGCAAAACTCCTAATCGTTGGTCATGACATAGTTTGTCTTGGGCATTAATATTATTAACTTTTTGATTTCCAAAATAAAGAATAATAAAAACAATCAAAGAAACAACTAAAGATAATAATCCTACCAACATACTCACAGAAAAAAAATAATAAAATATAAAACTAAGCTCTACAACTCTTGCTATCGCCATTGGAATAGATGCATAACAATCAGCAACAACATTAATATCATCAGTCATCATACTATTATATTGACCTAAAGAAAGTCTCGATAAACTATAAATAGAATTATTTTCAGTAAACTTTAATCCTATTTTAGTAAGGCCAACATAAAGTTTATAATATAATTTTTCATAGACATAATCATTTACTATTTCAGAAATATAATAAATAATAGTAATAACCAGTAACAAAAGGCCTAAAAAATAGGCCTTATTTAAATTCCCATTCGTAATTTCTTCCACTGCATAGCTGTAAAAAAAAGGAATAACAAGTAATGAGCCTCTCAAAAGGAAAGAAACTAAGAACTTGATAAAAAATAAAAATTTATTACTTTTAGTTAGCTGATTTACTTCAATTTTCATAATGAACTAATATTCCTTTCTATTGAGATGAATCACTAAAAAATCTGAAACAGCAAGAATAAAGTTACTTTAACTTATTCTTCTACTTCTAAAATTTCTATTTCTTCAACAACCTCTAATTGCTGTTCAATAATTTTCCTCAATTTATTTTTTAAGATTCTTAAATTTCGTTCAGCATTTTCAGTTTTGATTTCTATTTTTTCACTACGAATAAGAGCATCGTTTACAATTCTATTTGCATTACGATGGGCTTCATCGACAATATTTTTAGCTTCGCTCTGTGCCATTTTACGAATATTTTCTCCTACTTCTTGGGCATTTGAAAGTGCTAAATTAAGACTTCTTTCAATATCTTGATAATGAATAATTTGAGCTTTTAAGGAAGAAATTTCAGTTTGTTGGCGTTCTAACTTTGCTAATACTTTTTCAATTTGATTAATCGTATCTGTTAAAAAAGCATTGACTTCTTCTTTATTATATCCATTAAACTCCTTACTAAATTTCTTCATACAATCCACCTCAACTAAAAATTAGTTTCGTTTACCAATTAAATTCATCCTCTTTTTCTTCTTTTTTACCTTTAGCTACTTTACTAGAAGAATCATCTGTAATTTTTCCTTCAATATTTACATTATTAGGAGCGCATAGAAAAATTCCTCCCCCTAATTTTTGTAAACTACCATTCATAGCATATAGACTACCCGTTAAAAAATCCACAATTCTCTTTGCTTGGTCTGGAGTAACTCTTTTTAAATTGACTACCACTGTATTTCTTTTCTTTAAATAATCTGCAATTTGAGTACTTTCTGAATAAGCACGTGGTTCGAATAAAATCATCTTATTACTTCCCATTTCTTTTCCAGATGATACGTCCTCATTAGAAACACTATAAAACTGTTCCTCTTTTGTATCAGAAGAGTCTAAATTATCGCCCTCTACTCCAAAAAATTTTTTCATACCATCAAACGCCATGATATTCCCTCCATATTCTATAACTACTATTAATTGTATCATATAAATTTGTAAATGGAAATATCCTTTTTACAAGAATTTATGATAAATAATCCAATAATAGTGATGTAAAGAAAGTATCATTACTCAAAAAAATACATATCATATAGTAAATATTCAATCACATAAGGAGGATTACCATGAATCAATCGTTCTATTATTGCCATAATAATGATGATGATTGCAATAATACTACAAATCACCAAGAAATAAAACCAAATAATGATACTAACTACTGTTCATGCTATCAATTTATGCCAGGTCCTACCGGACCAACTGGACCACAGGGACCTGCTGGTGGACCTACCGGACCTACCGGGCCTCAAGGTACAACTGGACCAACTGGACCTCAGGGGCCTGCTGGAGGACCCACTGGACCTACTGGGCCTACCGGACCTCAAGGACCTGCTAGTGGACCTACTGGGCCAACAGGACCTACTGGTCCTCAAGGTACAACAGGAGCTACAGGTCCTGCTGGTGGAATACTAAACTATGCTGATTTTTATGCATTAATGCCACCTAATAATACAGAAACTATTGCAGTCGGAAGTGATGTTGATTTTCCACAAAATGGTCCTAATAGTGGTTCTGGAATTGCTAGAATCAATGAAAATTCATTTAATTTAGCACAAATTGGTACCTATCTAATCATATTTCAAGTAGGAGTTGACGAAGCAGGTCAATTAATGCTAACGTTAAATAACGAAAATCTAGCATATACTACTGTAGGTAGAGCAACAGGTACTAGTCAAATTGTAGGAATTGCTATAATCACAACTACAGAAATCAACTCTATTTTAACAGTAAGAAATCCCGCTGGTAACTCAACCGCACTAACGATTACTCCATCAGCAGGTGGAACAGAAGCAGTTTCAGCACACTTAGTTATCATACAACTTCGTTAATAAAAGAAAAAGTATTGGAATTATTTCTAATACTTTTTTCATATATTAAATTCGTAATATCTGCCCTACACGTAAGGTATTACTCGTTAAATTATTTAAATTTTTAATACGATCTACCGTTGTATTATATTTCCTTGCTATCGAATACAATGTATCTCCACTTTTCACAGTATAAGTGATGGTACCATTTCCTCCACCAGTTATTGGTATTTTTAAATTCTGACCAATACTTAAAGTATTACTAGTTAAATTATTGAAACGCTTGATTTCATCTACAGTTGTATTATATTTTCTAGCAATAGAATATAAAGTATCCCCATTTTTCACAGTATAAGTTGTATAAGTACTATCACCACTATCAGTAGGTGTTGGTATTTTTAAAACTTGACCAATACTTAAGGTATTACTTGTAAGATTATTGAATCTCTTTAAATCATCTACCGTTGTATTATATTTTTCTGCTATCGAATACAATGTATCTCCACTTTTAACGGTATAAGTTGTATAAGTACTATCGCCACTATCAGTAGTAGTTGGTATTTTTAAAACTTGACCAATACTTAAAGTATTACTTGTAAGATTATTTAATTTTTTTAATTCATCTACGGTTGTATTATATTTTCTTGCTATCGAATACAAAGTATCTCCACTTTTCACAGTATAAGTCGTGCTAGTATCACCAACACCACCCGTTACACAATCACTTAAATTTCCATACAAAGTATTAATTAAATTCCATGTTTGATTATTTGTAGTACCTGTTGTGGTTAAATCATTATTTAGCTGAAACCTTTTTACAGCATTTTCTGTTTCCAAATCATAAATACCATTAATAGAACCAGTATAATATAAAAGTGCCTTTAATTTTGTTTGTAATTCCCGAACTTCCTCACCAGTGGAACCAATACTTAAAAGAGAATTAACACGAGTCATATCTTCTGCTGTTTCAGTAAGTTCAAATAATAATTGCCACATTCTGTTATCCACAATTCCTGTTTCTTCTAAATTATATTGTCTTTGAAAAGCCTTTACCCCTACTTCAGTACTAAGACCAAAACTTCCTGTAATCATAGCATTATAAAAACCCAAAATTTTTAACTTTTCTTGTAAAATTTTAACATTATTACCAGTATCACCTAATTTTAAATTATTTTCTAACATAACATCACCTAATCAATTATATTCATTTATTGGAAAGATATTATATATAATATAATGAGGTGAAATATGATAAACGGATATTTATTAATAAATGTATATAGTGATAGTATTGCAAATCCTGTTAAAAATGCAACAGTTACTATATCAAAAAACGGTAATATTATAATGACTACTAATACTAACGAAAATGGACAAACAGAATTATTAACGTTAGAAACCGTTAGTAAAAATTATTCCGAAGAAGAACAACAAACAACCAGACCATATGAAACTTATGATGTTAGTGTAACAGCATTAGGTCTTACTCCTACTACAATTGAAGGAGTACAAATATTTGATGGAATTACTTCTATCCAAAATATTTACTTAACTTCTATTGATGAAAATCAAAATGAAAATGTTTCAGAAATTAGTCCAAATACATTATGGGGAGACTATCCACCATATATTGAACAAGAAGATACTACCACCGATTCAGGAATTGCCCCAATTCTTTTATCAGAAGTTTTAATTCCAGCAAATATCATTGTTCATGATGGAATCCCAAGTAATACGAATGCCATTAATTATACCGTTCCTTTTATTGATTATATCAAGAACGTTGCTAGCAGTGAGATTTATAGTACTTGGCCAACAGAAACTATAAAAGCAAATATCTTAGCAATTATTTCTTTTACTTTAAATCGCATTTATACTGAATGGTATCCTAGTAGAGGATATAATTTTACAATCACATCGACAACCACTTATGATCAAAAATATACAAGAAATGGTACAATTTTTGAACCAATTTCTAATATAGTAGATGATATTTTTACAAACTATATTCGAAGTGGAATTCGAATAGAACCATTACTAGCTCATTATAAAAGTGATACAACAGAGGAAGGTTATTTAAGCCAATGGGGATCAAAGTCATTAGGAGATAGAGGTTATAGTGCTTTAGATATTTTAAGATTTTACTATGGAAGTAATATTAATATTTATGAAGCAAAAACTACCCAAGATTATCCTTATTCTTTTACTACCAATTTAAAAGAAGGAGATTGTAGTAATGATGTTTATATCTTACAAAATACCCTAAACTATATTAGAGGGAGTTATCCAGGAATTCCTGTTATTAAAAATCCAAATGGTTATTTTGGAAGTGATACTAAAGATGCAGTTAAAACATTTCAAAAAGTTTTCTCTTTATCACAAACAGGAGAAGTCAATTATCAAACCTGGTATAAAATATCTTATATCCTAACTGCTGTTACTAATATGACAAATAGTATTTATAGCTAGTTTGATTCATATGATATAGTATATCAATGATTAGAAAGGTAGAAAAAATATGAATGATAAATTTTCTTATTTACCAAAAAATTGTTTTATCTTAGGACCTACTGGGCCAACTGGACCTCAAGGAGAAGTTGGTGCTACTATGACCATTTTAGGTAGCTATGATAATTATGATGATTTTATCAAAGAACATCCAACTGGAGAAATAGGAAATGCCTATATCGTTGGAGAACAACTTTATGTATGGATGAATTCTACTAAAGAATGGATGGATGTAGGAGTAATACGAGGTCCTAAGGGTGATCAAGGAGAAATAGGTGCAACGGGTCCTACTGGTCCTCAAGGAATAGATGGAAATAGTGTAACCATTTTAGGATATTATGCTACTGAACAAGAACTACAAAAGAATCATCCACAAGGTTCTAAGGGTGATTCTTACTTAGTAGGAGATTACTTATATGTCTGGGCAGATGAAACAGATAAATGGATTAATGTTGGGATTATCCGTGGTCCCAAAGGAGACCAAGGTCCTCAAGGTCCTAAGGGTGATCAAGGTCCAAAAGGAGACCAAGGTCCCCAAGGAATACCAGGAACTGTAAATTTACCTGTTGCTTTTTTTCTAACTACATCCCAAGATTTAGGAGACCAAAGTCGTACTATTTTACCAGATGAAAACTTACCTATAGCTTCAAAACCTATTGATACAGATTCTCTTTTTTATATGAATAGTGAAAATAATACTATTACATTTTTTGAATCAGGAGTTTATAAAATTGATTTTTCCGTACTTGCACGAATAGTTCCACCAATTAGTCCACAAACGAATTCAAATATGATTTCTATTGGTTTTAAAAAGGTTGGAGAAGATATTGTATATATGGGTACCTCTCTTTGGGCCGATGGAACTACTCCTACTCTAGTTACAGGATCTGGAATTCTAGATTTTACTAATGATAGACAATGGTGTCAATTAACCAATTTAGGTAAGAACTCTATTATTATAGAAAGTCCACCTGCAAGCTCTCTAAAATTAAATTCTCCTCTTATTAGTCCTACTGTTAGTATTATAATTCAAAAATTAAAATAAAAAGTCTGAATAAATGAAATGATTATAAATATAATTTTTTATCTGCTAGTATTTTATTGAAAAGTTTACATTGTACAAAAAAGAAAAAATGTTACTAGAAATATTTCAAATTTTATGTTATGCTTAGATAGATTTGTAAGAAATAAGTAGTAAACGACACATGTTGAGTTAATTTTAACTCGTAAATCTGATTACGGTACAAAATAGGTAATTGGATAGACATGTGTTTTTTCTTGCAATAAAATAGAAAGGAGTTATTATGATAGAATCTAAAAAAGAAAAGCTTATCTATGCACTAATTACTGTAATTATTACTGTTCCCTGCTTTGTTTTTTATTGCTTAAGTATTGAAAATGGTGGTATTTTAAAGGTAGATTATCAATTTGCACTCACTTTAATTCCTATTGAATTTGTACTTGCTTATTTATCAGAAATTTTTATTGGCAGTCCATTATCAGTTAAATTGGCTTTAAAAACAATTAACCCAAAAGAATATAAACCTATGATTGTAGAAACTGCTATCATATGTGCAACAGTATGTATCATGTGCCCTTTAATGAGCTTTTATGCAACTATTCTTTATAAAGGAATATTTCCAGCATTTATTTTTCATGATGCAGGACTAACAGTAACACATTTTTTAAAATCATTGATTCCTAATTTTCTGCAAACAGTAGTACTAAATTTTCCGTTTGCTTTATTAGGACAATTATTTTTGATTCAACCAATTACAAGAAGAATATTCAAATGGATATTTAAAAAGTAATAAAAAGACTACTAAGATTAAAATTAGTAGTTTTTTATTACAAAATTTAGGTTGTAAAGGAAGAAATGAGATAACGATTATTTTTATATTATTTATTTAAATGATATTTATTAATAGCTTTAATCAAATATTTACAGCTATCGGTTACTTTATCTGATTTTATAGCTTCCTCATATTTAAAGAAATGATAACTCTTGCATTTTGTTGGTTCCATCACTTTAATATTACCATCGATATATTTAGCAAAATAAATAACAAATATCCAATTAATATCATTTTTAAAACAGTGATAAATTCCAATAGAACCAATAAATTCTAAATTAATTTCCTCTCCTGCTTCTTCTCTTATTTCACGAATAATTGCTGATTGAAGGCTTACATCTTCTAGATCAACCTTTCCACCAATTTCTTCAAATAAATCATTTTCATCCCGTGATTTTTCTCCTCTTTGTTGTAAAAGTATTTCTCCATCAGAATTTTCTATATGAGCAATTACTCCTATTTTTTGATTAGGAAAATTAAATTTTTCTAAATCTTTAAATGTTGCTTCATGATCTAATAAATAAAAATGCATTATTCCACCCTATCTAATATTTATATTGATTTTGTTAATGTGCAAGTGTGTTTTTCTAAATTGATAAATATATCAATTCAACCCATAAAAATTATAGCATAAATTTGGCATTTTAAAACTTAAACTATAAAAGTCCGAGTTTATATCAATCTGCTCCCTAAAGAAAGAAATAACGAAAACTATAATATTTTTCTTAATTCTTTAATATTTTGAATTTTTATGGTATCTATTAAAATGTCTTCTTCATCAGTAACTAAAATAGTTCTGAATCCAAGTTTTGAAGGCTTTTTAATATCTAATTCCAAATCATCTCCAATTATTATGCATTCAGATGGCTGGAATATTCCTTTGGCTTGCCAATAGGATTCATCATATGGTTTTATTTTATTTTCACCATAATATTTTTTGAAATATTTATTTATTCCCATTGCTTCTAATCTATTTCTTTGAGATTTTTCAAAATAATTAGATAATAAAACTAATTCATATTTTTTGCTTAAATATTGTAAAGTTTCTTGTATTTCTTGTATTCCATCAAAATTATTAGGAATTGCAGTTTTTAAATGTTTAAAAAATATTTCAAGAAAATTGCTTTCTAAGTTTATACCTAATTGATTACCCAAAAAATTTAAATAATCAGTGGAATTATAATTGTCGTAATGCTTTTCATAATCTTTAATAGAATTTAAAAATATTTCTAAATTCTTATCTGAATATATTCTAGTTTCTTTTAATGTCTGTGTGATACTATCCTGAAATCGAACATTTTTAATAAGAGTACCATCTATATCAAAAATTAGTCTTTTTATCATGCTATCATACCCCTTAATGAATATTGTTATGTTAATATACAAGCATGTTTCTAAATTGACAAATGTAGCAATTTAATCTATATGACATTTTATCATATTTTTAAGTATTTTAAAACTCAAACTATAAAGTTCGAGTTTTCCTATAAAGTTCGAGTTTCCCATCAATCTGGTGCCCTAAAGGAAGAAATATGACAACTTTTTGAGCTAAAGAATCTTTAATAAAATAACTATAATATATTATTGCTTTATATTTTTTTTAATTTCTTAATTTTGAGTAAATTTAACTAATTTTTTTGGCATTGAAGATTCTATTTCCCATTGTTGAGGTCTTAACTTATGCATCTGTTTGCAAAATTGTATTTCATTCCATATTCTATCAGTAGTCTTTTTATTACCATAGAATTTTAACAGTTCTTCATAAGAATATTCATACATTTGAGATTTATCAAATTGTGGCAATGTTTCGCCTTTATAATTAGCACTATCGTTGGCTACACCCCACTCCCATTGTTCTAAAACTCCATCATACACATCATCATCAGCCCAGAAATCCATAATTAACTTTTGCTTTTCATCCGAAGTCCAGTTTGGATTTCTAAGTATCCAATATCTAATATCAAAATCTCCACATCCATGAGCTTGAGTATTGCTTAATGAAGCAAAAACACTTGCCATATACATACTACCTGTTTTAGCACCTACAGGATTAATAGACCCACTAAATTCAGTATACACAGTTTGCTCATCTGTAATTCCTTTGCCATCAAGTTCTCTAGAGTAATTATTCATATTATTTTCATATCTAGTAGTACCTATTTTATTCATTGCTTCATTAACTGCAAAATCTTTTTGCTTTTCAGTTAATTTTATATTATTGTTCCATAAACTCATTAATAAGTAAGAATCACCACCATTACTTGCACCGTCTATAACAATCCTAGCTATATCCGTATTTGTATAAATATTTTGAATTAATTCATTGTATGCTACTTGATCAACATTGCTAAAATCAGTTAATATTGCATCACAAATTGTTAATCCATTCACTAAATCTCCATTATCCCATTTATTTCTTTTAATTTTAACAGCTTCTCTTAATATTTCTGGTTTGCTTTTAATTGTTTCCCATATGATATGAACATCTCCGATTCTTGGCAATCCATACATCGCTCTATATAACTCATCATCTAACTTTTCAATTTCTAACATAATAAACCCTCCCGTAAATATATATTATAATTACTTTCTTAAATAATTACAATAATTTTATACAATCTAAAATAATTGCTACCTCACACCTATTGCTTGACAATATGCAAGCATGTTTTCTAAACGGACAAATATATCAATTTCAATCTATAAATATTTTATCATAAACTCAACCATATTAAAACTTGGACTACAAAAGTTTGAGTATCAATCTAGTTAAGTAACATAATTATCTACAATTTCTTTTAAGGTTATTGATTTATGAATCAATTACTAAATAAATTTTATCAAATTCGTTTTTACTTTTTCTCGTTTTGGGGACACATTGTTTTTACTAATCTAGGTTCTTCAGTAATTTTTTCATATTCTTTATGTTCATCCATACTTTGATTTTTTTGCTTAATAGTTTGATATTGTTGTTCTAATATTTGCACACCTCGAGTTATAGCTTTTTGTTGTGCATCATAAGGTTCTTTTTCCGGAATTGTATATGACATCAAATCTCTCAAATTATCCTTAATATCGCATAATTTTTCCTTAAGTTCATATCGTAAGTTCATATTTACATCTCCTAAACTTATATCATTATATCATGAATTTGATCATTTTAAAACTCGAACTATAATAGTCTGAGTTTCCTATTTTTACTCGAATTTTCCGAGTAACTATCAATCTGGTGCCTAAAGTAAGAAATACGACAACTTTTTATTACTGTTTACATTATTTATTATTTTTTTGTCGCAAAATCAACTTTTTGGGGTTGGAATCATCATCACCTAATAATTCATGTATTTCATTTTTTTCATTAGCCAATATTTCTTTTAATCTTTCATCATCTTTAGCAATCAATTTATAAAGTGTTGACCAACCAACAGAATCATTTTGTTTTTTTCTGTTGCCTGTTTCAATACCAGTGCTTTTGTAGAAAAATCCACAATAACTATTTAAAAATTCATTGTTATTTATTTTGTTTTGTATTATTCTATACAGTAATATTTCTGTTATAGTGTCTTGAAATACAAAGAGGCTTTCTAAATCATTTCTAGTAGCAAAAAAATCCTTTAATTTTTCTCCTTTAAAAATTCTTTCTCCATATAACGTCGTTATACAATTATTATCATACCAAGTGTATTCATTATATGGACGTACTATTAATTCTATTAGATTTTTAAAGTTATTAATAACCCTAAAATTTTTGACAATAATTAAGTTTGTTCCATCTATTAATTTAATGCAGTCAGATTCTATCCCAAAATAATGTAAAATTATCCCTTTGGGAGTCTTATCTTCACATTCATTTATCATTTGTGTAGTAATAATTGGTATATTAATTAAATACCCATTACTTAAGGGATACATATCAAATAATATTTTTTCCATATTTTTTGTTTCTTTAGAAATAAATATAATATGAAAAATTTCATTATTTCTATGTAAAGAAACATTCTCTTTTATTTCTTTCTTTAATGAATTTCTTTTATCTCTAGAAATTTGTCTATCATGCTTTAGTTGCTTATCTAATTTTTTTCGTTTTTTACTCATATAGTCACCTCAATAATTAGGAACGGATTTGTCAATTTGCAAGTATGTTTTCTAAATTGACAAATTTCAATTTAAAAGTTTAGTGTCTATTGTATCATAATTTAACAGATTTTGAAACTCGAACTATAAAAGTCCGAGTTTCATATCAATCTGGTGCGAGTAAGAAAGTTATTTCAAACTTTTTTTGCCATCTTTTTTCACTTTTAAAATTTTATTATTGTTTAAGTGATTGATAAATAAAATTCTATTCAGTTGTTTTACTATCTTTTTTCTTCCTAACTAAAGTTTTTTCTTGAACATTATCTTTCTTTAAAGAGTTACTTTGTCTACTTGTTCCTAAAAGCATATTCCATTCTTCTTCATCATAATCTTCATCTTCTAGCATACCTAAAATTTCTGATTCGTCTTCTCTTTTCTCAATTTCTTTCATTTTTTCTTCAATAATTTCCTTACGATCATCAATTAATTCCATACTTTTTTCTCTTGTTAACATTGATGCAACTTTTTGCATTTCTTGAATCCAGTTACTTTCCTTATAATCATAATTACCTTGTTGTATCATTTCTTCACTTGCTGCTCCTAATTCAGGAATAAATAATGCTAATTCTTCTTTTTTATAATAATCTATCATTGAAGAAATAACTTCTTGTTTAAAAGGCAATATTTGATTTATTAAAAATCTAAAATGATTAAATGAAGCAATTCCCATGTTATGTTTTACTATCATTTCTTCAATAGTTCCTTTGACAATGGTTTCTCTATTATTTCTTTTTCTACTATTCACCCAAGTTGTTTCTACTACTTTTATTTCATTAGAGTCTTGTTGATATGGTGTACTTGTACCAACTATTTGACGACTTTTTATTCCTTTTGAACTATCATTATCAATTTTTATACTTTTATCACAATAGCTCAATTGATATGCATATTCATTTGGAATATTACTTAATTGCCTATTATGAGTTTTATATACTATAGTTTCTTCAATATTAAAGTTTTCTGTTTTACTCTTAAAGTTTAAATATAATCCATCATTATCTAGTTTAAAATTTATAAACCCATATTCTTTACTCCATAAAGTTAATCCCGGATACTCCCCAAAGCTTACCTCTAAATGATCTATATTTCCATCTTTTCTTTTAATATCTAATTCATAATTGAATCTAGTATCAATACCTATTTTATCATTTTCCTTATCAACTTTTCTTGTTGAATTATAACTAATTTCATTGCTATTAATTTCTATATGATATCCATATGTTGCTGGAAGCCCCTTTTTATTATTTTTCTTAAATAACTTTTTATATTGTATAAATCCTACCTGATTATTATTTTCATCTGTAATCAACCAACGATTGCACATATCGGGTCCAATCAGATTATATCCTAACAATTCTACTAATTTTTTTTCATGTTCTATATTATTTATTTCTTTTAATGATATTAAGTTCTTTCTTTTTTCAAATTCTTTTTCTATTATATAGCATCTAGTTATTTCTTCCCACAATTTTTGTTCCATTTCATCTTCTGTATCATTGTCATTGTAAGCAATCGCTTTATCTACTTCTTTAACTACTTGCATTAGAAGTGGCAAATCTTCTTGAGTTACATAACAAATAAATGAATGATGGCTTTTTAAATCATTTATAATATATTGTTGTTTATCATTATCATATTGGCTTAAATCTAGTTTATCTTGTGTAAATAAATCAAATAAATCGTAGCCATCATCCTCTTTATGTTTTAAACAAATAAATCTAGAACATTCCATAAATGCATTGGTAGTAGAAGAATATTGTTGCAATTTATTTTTATAATTTTTCACTTTACAATCTAAATCATACCATTCTCCAAACAATGGATTCTTCTCTATAAAATCTTCAAGTAATTCATCAGGCATTGTATCCTGCCTAGAACTATTTCTTCTTATATTTTTAATCAAATTGTATTCAACTAATAAACCATTTAGCTTCTCACTATTTTTTTTGTTAAATTTTTCAAATTCACTTTTATATTTAATATATAGAACTCTAATATTTTTATAATCATTATACTCTAAATCCAATTTTTCTAAATCTATCATAAACTGAAAACCTCCCTTAATTGCTTACTATTTTATCATATTTATCAGTAGAGAAGAATTTTTCTTTTAAGAACTCTATAAACTTTTGCTATAATTCTTTAAAGTAATTCAATGTTTCTTGCAGTGTTAATACTTTATCTTCTAATTCATCAATAGTATCATTTACACCTTCTAAATCATATTCTAATTCTTCAATTCTATCATCACGAATTTTGATTTTCTTTTTCAAATTTCTAATTTATTAGAGTGTTCTCTTAAATCATCTTCGTACTTTTTTAAGACTATATTTATATCATTTACATTTCTTAAATTGGAAATAGTATTATTTTTTGAACTGCTAACATCATCTTTTAATAGCTTTATCTTGTAATTTATTATTTATCTTGAAATAATAAAAAGCCACATTCTCACCATTTTCTATTTCTACTTCAAATGCTGGCATCATTTCATGGAATTTTTCAATTACTCTAATGGAAGATTTATTATCTTTTTTTGATATTATTACTATGTTTTCCACTCCATTTTCACTTAAATAATTTGTTAAAGTGTATACAGCTTGTGTAGCATAACCATTTCCTCTATATTTATCATCGATTTCATAAGATATATTATTAAGATTTTTTCCGAATGGTTGAACACCTATATGGCCGATATACGTAAAAGTGTTATGTAAATATATATCATAATAGCCTTCAATATGATTGTCTTCTTTATATAAATCAATAATTTCATTTGAACTAACTAAACGAGAACTGTAAATCTTATTTCTTGCTTCATTAATTTTTTCTTCAGAATCATCTTGCTCTAGTTCTTGTTCATCACTCGGCAATAGGTTTTCTAATTCTTTTAACTTAGAAATTAATTTTGTATTTTTATTCATATTCATATTCATATTTCTCCTTTATACTATATATATTATAATTTAATAAGTATATTAGCTTAGGTCAATATACAAGTTTGTTTTATAAATTGACATGTATATCAATTTAAACTATAAATTTTTTCATTTTAAAACTCGAACTATAAAAGTGCAAGTTTGGTATCAATCTGGTGCGAGTGTCGTAGATATTTACAACTCTCACAAAGCACGAATGATATAAATATCACTCACTATTAGTGATATAACAAAAAAGAACAAAAGTATCAATAACTTGAAAAAACTTTTATTAATTTTCATTTTCTAACATTATTATTTCTACTCTTGATTAAAATTCTATATTCATTTTCATCTAGTTTTACATTACGCTTAAAATGTTTGAAATATCATCCTGTGTCTTTAATCTTTTTCCTCTAAAACTTTTTAGTGCTTCTGTTGAATACATTATTTTTACCTCCTTACACCATATATTCTATAAGACTATTTGTCTTATGTCAATACTTTTTTGACAATTTGTCTTGTTTTTTTTTATAATTTGTCTTATACTATAAACAAGGAGGGGAAAATGAAAAATAATTTTTCAAGTAATTTAAAACATTTAAGATTACAAAATGGAATGACACAGGAAGAATTAGCAAAAAAATTGGATAAAGATTATTCAACCATTGGAAAATGGGAATTAGGACAACGTTCTCCAATTATGACTGATGTAATAAAAATTTCTGAATTATTTAATATTTCATTAGAAAAATTAATTGGTTCTAGTATTATTTATGATAATGCTGAAATTGTTGATATAAACTCTAATATTGTTAAAATACCTGTATATGGTACTATAAAAGCAGGAATACCAATAGAAAGTCAAAATGACATTATAGATTATGTAGAAATACCAAAAGACTGGACTGTCGGTGGAAAAAAGTTTTATGGTTTAAGAATAAGTGGAGATTCAATGTTTCCTAAATATAGTGAAAATGATATTGTTATTTTTGAACAAAATGATGATGTAGAATTATATAATGGTAAAGATGTTGCTGTTATGATTAATGGAACAGAATCTACATTTAAAAAAATCCTTGTTAATGAGCAAGGAATAGTGTTACAACCTTATAATACAGGATATGATATTATGATGTTTTCTAAAGAGCAAGTAGAAAAACTACCTATTAAAGTTGTAGGCATTGCTAGAGAAAAGAGAACAAAATTATAAAATTAAATTTGATTAAAAGTAGTCTAGCGGTATTGGAAAACTTTTAATATAGATTATTAGAAGTAAAGGAGGTAATATAATGATTTGCCCAAAGTGTAAAAGTGAGAATGTCACTATTCAAATCGTTAACGAAAGTAAATTAGTTAAAGCACATCATAGTTTTATTTGGTGGGTTCTCATTGGTTGGTGGTGGACATTTATTAAATGGATATTTTTTACTTTTCCAGCCTTAATATTTAAAATATTCGGAATTGGTAGTCGTAAAAAAATTGTAAATACGCAAAAAAGAATCAATGTGTGTCAAAATTGCGGACATACTTGGTAATAAAAAAGACTTCGTACCGTTAATACGAAGTCAAAATGTACAGAAAATAAAAATCCTAGCACGGAATTCTTTTTTCTGTACTCTAATTATACTAAATTTTAAAAATAAAGTAAAGAATTGGAGTGATGAAAATGGCAATTTATAAAGATGAACATAAAACTAAAGATGGTAGATCATATTATTTTAAAGTATATAAAAAAGATTTTTATGGAATTAATAAGCCCTATAAATCCAAAAGATATTTAACTAAAAAAGAAGCTGAACAAGAACAAGCATTATTTTTATTAAAAAGAGATAATCCTATTAATAAACCATTTAAATTAGTTGCTGAAGACTATTTTAAAAATTTAAGTAAAATATGTAAAGAATCTACTGTAAGCACTTATAAAAACGATTATAAAAATCATATAGAATCTTTTTTTGCAAATATGAGTATTGATTCAATAACCATTTCACATATTCAGGAGTGGAAAATACAATTAGAGAAAAAGAATTATAAAATTGCTTATCTTAATAAACTATATAACATTTTAAAATCAATATTTGATTTTAGCATGATAAACTATGGTGTAATAACAAACCCAGTAACTATAGCAAAACGATTTAAGGCAAAAAATGATAAAGTTGTAACAAGTGAAGAGAAAATAAGATACATAACATATGAAGAATTTCAAAAATTCATATCTGTAATAGATAATGTTTTATGGAAAACATTTTTTATGTTTTTATATTACACTGGCATGCGAAAAGGAGAAGTTTTAGCTTTGACATGGAAAGACATTGATTTTAATAATGATATTATTAGCGTCAATAAAACTTTGTATGCTAAAATAAAAGGTAAATTTACAATAACATCTACTAAAAATAATATTAATAGGAAAATTAAAATTAGTAATACTTTAAAAGAACAATTACTACTATATAAGCAAGAAATGAAAAAATATACCGACTTTAAAGAAAATTGGTTTGTTTTTGGAAATACTCGCTTTTTGCCATCAACGACTATAGACCATTATAAAGATAAATATTTCATCTTAGCAGGGCTTGAAAACAAGATTATTACTATCCATGAATTTAGACATTCTCATGTAAGTCTTTTAATCAACGAATATGTAAAAATCAGTAATGAGAAAAATGTAAAAGTAGATACTGCTAAATTTTTTCTTATGATGTCAAATAGAATGGGACACACTATTCAAGTCATGCAAGATACTTATATGCATTTATTTCCTACTGTACAAGATGAAATAGTAGATATATTAAATAATTTATAAAAAAATAGTACCTAAATAGTACCTAAAAAAAATAAAACCCTTAATAAATAAGAGTTAAATTCAATTGGTGCCGACTGTCGGATTCGAACCAACGACCTACGCGTTACGAGTGCGTTGCACTACCAACTGTGCTAAGTCGGCAAAATAAAAAGAAAACAACATTTGCTGTTTTCTTCATAATCCATTTTGGTGGGCTGTTAGGGATTCGAACCCTAGACCCACTGATTAAGAGTCAGTTGCTCTACCAACTGAGCTAACAGCCCAAAATTTGAATTACTCTTATAGTATAGCATAAAAATAAAAAAAGAAAATATTTTTTTTAATTTTCTTTTTATTTTTTTATCTTTTTTAATATTTTTTGAGACGCATAAGAAATAGAACGTACAATACCATTCGTATAAATTCCTTTTACTGTTTGTAAAGAACTTTCCTTCTTATTTAATTCCGTAAAATATTCTAGAATTTTTTTTCTAATGATTGAAATATCCTTTGTAGCAAGAACATCATCTAAATATTCTAATAAATATTTAGGTAATTTATTAATATCATGGATCATTTTTGCATCATCAATAGAGACAAATTCTTTAGTTGGTTTAAAATAATCATTACTTGTTCCATAAATTTTTTTTAAACTATCAAAACTACCCTCTACAATATTTAATACCTTCCTAGGATTTTCTGCAAATTTCATTCTAGTATCTCCTAAATAAGATAATCCACAAATTTGTGTATAAACATCAATTAACTGATGTTTCCCTTCCGGTAATGTTAACAATGCTGTGAATAATACACTTTCCCTATTCTTCTGGTTGGCAATAGTAATCTTTTTCGATTCAATAATAGGTAAAACAGCTTTTTGAAATCTTCCAGGTAGATAAAAACTTTTCCAAGTATTTAAATAAAACTCTAAATCTTTTTCCTCTATTGTTCCATACTTATAAATTTTTCCATTTTCCTTAATATTACTTAAATAAGCAATTCCTGTTAATCCCTTTATCTTAGAAATAGATGCATAACAAAAAAATAACCTTCCAATCAAAGAATAATCTTTTCTATTCATCTTCATATTTTTTAAATGCCATTGTTTTAAATCATCAACTACTAAAATTAAATCAACTTGTGGTTTATCTTTTTTAGTATAACCACTTTGTTTAAAAACACCTGATCCATAACCATAAGCACCTTTCACTTTTGGTCTTTTTTCTATAAATTCTTTGATTTCATCTTTCATCATACCGCATCGCTTTCTATTTAAAAATCTATTATTCTACTTCTGTTACCCATAAACCATGTTTATTACAGTAACTATATAACTTACTGTGAGGATAATAAATAAATTCTACTTGAGCAGTATCATTACTATTTAAATAAACCGTTTCTTCTTTTTGATCATGTACGTAACTAATAAATTGAATATAATGTTCATCTTCCATTACATGTGGAACTGTAACAATTATTTTATCTCCTACTTTTTCATATTGTGGTAAATGTTTTTCAAAAGCAGCATCTTTGGAATTTAAAGAAACTTCTTCCATCTTATCACCACAACACTGTATACCACAACGACAATTACAGTCATCAAGCACTCTAACAAGAGCTCCACATCCCATACATTTTAATATTTTCATAATAATCACCTCTCTTTCATTATATCTCTTTCCACTCAAAAATACCACAAAAAAACTAAGACATTATCTTAGTTTTCCTTTCATACCTTTCATTCCTTTTAATCCACCAAGTTCTGTAAATCCTTTTAAGATATTAGTATCAAATGAATGTGTTTTCGCTATTCTCTTTTTATAATCTCTTATTCCAATATTGATCATATCATCCAAAAGCTCAGTATATTCTTTTCCTGTTGGTTCCCATAAATAGAAAGATAATGATCCTGGAATATTATTTACTTCATTAATATAAATTTTATTCATTTTAGTATCTACTAAGAAATCAATTCGAACTACACCACTAGATCCCAATGCTTTAAATGCATTCACAGCAACTGTCTCTATTTCTTCTTTCATATCCTCTTTTAATGGTGCTGGAATTACACGATTTGCTGATACCATTCCTTTGGATGTTTTAAATTTACCACCTGATAATTTACCTTTTGTTTTTCCTCCACCTATATATTTATCTTCATAGGTTAAGAAATCTTTTGTTGGAATTACTTGTTCAATAGCACTCACTTGTTGATTTTCATAATTACCAAGTACACTAATATTTACTTCCATTAAATTTTCTACTAGTTTTTCTACCACAATCTTATGATCATATTTTATTGCTTCATCAATAGCTGTTTTTAATTCTTCTTGATCATGTGCTGTTTTAATACCTACACTACTACCTAATGTTGCAGGTTTAACAATAACAGGATATCCTAATTTTTTAATACTTGTAAAAATAGGTTCTGGATCATCTTCATATTCTGTATCATAAAACCATGTATATTTACAAATTGGTAATTTTTGGGATTCAAAGATTTCTTTCATAAATACTTTATCTTGCCCCACTACGGATGCATAAACATCTCCACCTACAAATGGAATACCAATGGATTGAAGGTATCCTTGTAATACACCATCTTCTACATTGGTTCCATGTACAATTGGAAATACGATATCTAATTCTTTCACAATACCTTTAAATCCCTTTTTATTTTGAAGCACAAATCTTCCATTTTTTTCATACAAAACAACATTTTTTGCATACTTTTTAATCAAAGATAGATCACTATAAGTATCAATTTCTTTTAACATTTCACCAGTATACCACTGTCTATCTTTCGTAATATAGATAGGAATAATTTCATATTTTTCACTATCCATTTTATTCATTGCTTGAATTGCTGAAATAATACTTACTTCATGTTCTACACTTTCTCCTCCAAAAATAACACCTAATCTAATTTTCATAACACTCACTCCTATTCATTATATGTATCTGGTAAATCATTTTCAAATAATGCATATATATCTTCTTTTTTCTTTAATGTCTGTAATAAATTATATGCATCGTATACACTATTTACAATAAACAATTTATCTTTATCATAACCACTTTCATTAATTCCTTCAAAGATAGGTCTAGTTTTCTTTTCTCCAACTAAAATGACATAATCAGCAACAGTTGCTATCTGAGTTCCAAAAATATGATTCAATTCATCTTCTTTTTCACCAAGTTCTGTCATACCCGGCGTAACTACTACTTTCATACCAGGCATCATAGCTAATACATCTAAAGCAGCTTTAGCTCCAACCGGATTAGAATTATAAGCATCATTAATTTGATACATATAACCAAAATTTTTGAGTTCCAATCTACTTTCGATTGGTCTTACTTTTCTAACACCCTGTTGCAACTCTTTTAGGCTAATTCCAAATTCACGTCCTAATGCAATTCCTGCTAAAATATTATAGATATTATGATTTCCTAATAATTTTGTTTCAAATGGATATTTGGTTTTATCCCCTTTAAAAATTACATTAAATTTACTACCTTTATAACTACACTCGATATCGCAAGCCCTAATATCAACATCAGATTTTTCAATTCCAATCCAAACTTTTTTACATTTGCTTTGAATCGGATAAGAAACCTGTTTAGGATCATCTCCATTTAATATTCCTATTCCATCATCTGGTAAGCTTTCAATTAATTCAAATTTTGTTTTAATAATATTTTCTGGACTACCAAAAGTTTCTAAATGAGCAAGTCCAATTCTAGTTAAAATACCATATTTAGGGTGAACCATATTACATAGCTTTTTAATTTCACCCATTTTATAAGCACCCATTTCGGCAATAAAAATATCATCAAATTTATCTAAATGATTATTAATCGTTATCATAAGTCCATATTCTGTATTTAGGTTTCTTGGAGTAGGTCGAGAGATAAATTTAATATTTAGAATATCATTTAAAATATTTTTACTACTGGTCTTTCCATAACTACCGGTAATACCTACTACTTTTAAATTAGGCATACTTTTTAGTTTTGTTTTTGCTTTGGTTTCATAATATTTATATACACATTTTTCAATGGGAATATTAATTACTTTAGCAACCCAGATCAACAAATAACTAAAATAAGTAAGAACGCCTTCAACCATCAACATCAAATAACCATGATGATCATGAAGTAAATAAATAATAATTGGTAAGATAAAAAGAATCGTAATTGTTATCAATAATCTTTTGACTCTAGCAGTAACTACCAGTGGCTTTTTGACCTGTTCTACTTTACGATTGTTAAGAACACGAATACTTTCTAAGCCATATAAAATTAAACTAATGATGACTAAGAAAAAAGATAGTTGATTGTTTAATAAATAGGCAATAAGCAATAAGATACAAGAAATAAAATCTAATGTTAAAAAAACGGTTTTAAAATTTCTTCTGATCCATTTCAAATAACGATTATTCTCGTTATATAAATTCTGTTGTAACATATGCAAGCTTTTCTTATTTTTAATAACATTAAATAGTAAAATAAGTAAAAAACTTATGGTATAAATATTCATAATCATAACCTCCTATAAAAAATTATGTAATATACGAATGACTTGTGGCAATGCTTCTAAATAAGCATAATGAGTACATCCTGGTAATTCCACTAATCCTCCATCTACTAATAGTTGTTCTAATTTTTTGGCATCTTCAATAGGGGCTTCTGTATCTAGGGTTCCCCATATTAATAGGGTTGGGCATTCTATCTTTTTAGCATAACTACTTAAATCTTCATTAACAACATTAACTAATGTTTCTCTCATGATAGGAGTTGCATTTCGATAATCAGTAGAGCCAATATATTTTTTCGCAAACTCACCTATTTTATTCATACCAGGTAACTTTTTTAGAGATTTCAAAATTTGTTCTTTGGTTGATTTATAATTGTCTCTAACACAAGGGCTACTAAATAAAACTAACTTAGAAACAGGATTTCTAGCTGCATAAAGAATAGCTACTCTACCTCCAAAAGAATGACCCATGATAATTGGTTTATGAATATTTAAACTTTGTAATAATTCCTCTAATATTTCAACATAATCATAAATCGTTAAGCTACTAGTGAGAGCGCTACTTTCTCCAAAGCCAGGAAAATCTAATATCGTGATATGATAATCAGATAATTGATCTCCTAGTGGCTTCATCATCTCAATGTTTTGACCCCATCCATGTAACAAGACAATATCTTTGCCTTTTTCACTACCATATTGTATGTAATGAACATCTATATTTCTAATGTTTTTTATCATCATACCACCAAGAAAAGTATATCATTAATAGAATTCACATACAATAAATTTGACATTTTTACTGTCAAAAAAAAGTAAATTTAAGAAAGAATTTTATCAAACGATATGCTATCTCAATTTTTAATATCATTCTACCACAGTTTATGCAAAAAAGAAAAAAGTGTCGAAACACTTTTACTTATCTCAATAAAGATTTTACACAAACTTTTCTATTTTCTTTGGTTATTTCAACTATAGCCTTAGAAATAGAACCTTTTTCCAACATACGATATGCTTTTCCATTATATACTATATCTGTATTTTCAATCATTATTAATAGATTTTGAAGATTTTTAGAATCATAATTTTGACCTAATGAATGATTTAATTGATGATCATCAGTTATCATATAGATACCTCCCTCTTAAAATAAAATATCATATCTATTTTAAATTTCCAATCTAAAACAATGTTACTTGACTAGACTCTGGCAACTCTTTTAAAATTCCCATGAGTTTCATTTTATCGATTAAAGTTTGCGATACTTTTGCACGTTTTTGTAAGTCTTCCACACTTAAGAAAGTTTTATTTTGTCTTTCAGAAACAATATTTTGAGCAACGGTATCTCCTAAGCCATCAATAGAATTAAATGGTGGATAAATTTCAGTATCACTTACCGCTTTCCATACAGTTGCTTCACTTTGATATAAATCAACATTTAAAAATTTGATACCACGTGCTGCTGCTTCTAACGCAATCTTTAAACTTTCTAATTGCCCATTTTCTTTATTGGTTGCTTCATATCCTTTATTTTGAATATCTAAGATTCTATTTTTAATTGGTGTATATCCACCGATCATTGCCTCAATATCCACATCAGTTGCTTTTGAAGAATACCAAGATGCATAAAAGTATACTGGCATATGTACTTTGTACCAAGCAATACGAAAAGCACTAATAACATAAGCAGCTGCATGAGCTTTTGGGAACATATATTTAATTTTTCGACATGATTCAATAAACCATTCTGGAATATTAGCTTCTCGCATGGTTTCTACATGACCCTTCCAAGTCTCAGGATCTTTACTAGCCTTTCCTTTACGAACAAATTCCATGATTTTAAATGCTTTAATTGGTTTTACACCATGATACATTAAATAAACCATAATATCATCACGACAGCCAATAGTTTCTTTAAATGGTACTTGAATCACACCATTTTCATCTGGTGTACACAAATCCTTCGCATTTCCTAACCATACATCAGTACCATGAGATAATCCAGATATTTTAACAAGTTCGGCAAAAGAAGTAGGTTTTGTATCTTCTACTAACTGAATGGTAAAAGGTGTACCAAATTCAGGAATTCCTAACGTACCAGTATTACACATAATTTCTTCTGTTGTAACACCTAAAGCTTTCGTAGAGGTAAAAATACTCATGGTCTCTTTATCATCTAATGGTACTTTCATAATATCAGTACCAGATTGAAGTTGAATTAAACGTAATTGAGTAGGATCAGAATGTCCTAAAATATCAAGTTTTAGAACACACTCTTCAATAGAGTGATAATCAAAGTGCGTCGTTCGCCAAGCAGAAGTTGGATCTTCTGCTGGAAATTGATATGGCGTAAAATCAAAACAATCCATATAATCCGGAATAACGACAATTCCACCAGGATGCTGACCAGTAGTTCTTTTTACACCTGTACAACCCATAGCTAATCGTTCTATTTCAGCAGTACGCATATTCAGAATACCTTTTTCTTCTAAATATCCCTTTACAAAACCAAAGGCTGTTTTATCAGCTACGGTACCAATCGTTCCTGCACGATAGACATTATCACTACCAAACAATACTTTGGTATAAGCATGTGTACTAGCTTGATTTAAATCAGAAAAGTTAAGATCGATATCTGGTACTTTATCAGCATTGAATCCTAAGAAAGTAGCAAACGGCATATCTTGCCCATCTTTTACCATTGGAATATGACAGTTTGGACAATCTTTATCAGGTAAATCAAATCCACAAGAATAGGTAGCTCCTAACGAATTATGATCTTCATCTTCAAAGATACTAAGTTTACATTTACTACAACGATAATGTGCAGAAAGTGGATTTACTTCAGTAATTCCCATCATAGTAGCAACAAAACTAGAACCAACAGAGCCACGAGATCCTACTAAATAACCTTCATCATTCGAGTGTTTTACTAATCTTTGAGCAATTAAGTAGATAGGATCAAATCCAGCACCTATTACTCCTCCAAGAGAAGATTTCAATTTTTTTTCTAATTCTTCTTCCGTTAATTCTTCTTCACTTGTCTCTTTTAAATACTTTCGAACTTGATCTAACACACTATCTTTTCCTGCTAAAATAACCTCATGTAATTTCTTAAAAGCTTCTTTTTCTAATTCTTCCCCACTAAATTCTTTTAATTCATGTTTAATCGAATTTAATACAATATCTCCATAAAGTTCTGTTCCTAATCTTTCCTCAATGGAATAAGGTAATGGATTACCATACCATGCTTCGGCTTTGGTATATACTAAATCGGTTACTACTCTTGGACAATCTAAGTAGCTTTTTTCATCATCACTTTTTACTCGAGGAGAAAATGGTGTTCCACCAGTATCTGGAATAACTTCAATTTCATCCACCATATCAAGTACTTTATTGGTATTTGTAACAACAATTTCATAAGCTAAGTCAGAATCTAAGAAAGAAAAATCCTGTAACATTTCTTCAGTAGTACGATAATGTTGAGAAGGAATATTCGTAATATCTTTTTTAGCCAGTGGATGTCTTCCTCCACCTGGTACTTTTTGATTAATGATAATTTCACGATAAATTTTATCTTCTCTTTCAAAATGATGTACATCACCGGTTGCTACCATAATTTTACCTGCTTGTTTTACAGCATCTACAATCTTTTTTAAATGATTTTCTAATTCTTTCTCATCTTTAAAATCACCCATTTGAATTAAATGATCATATACCTCTATTGGTTGTACTTCTACATAATCATAGAAATTAATAATATTAGTAAGTTCTTCTCCTTCTTTACTTCTTGCTTCTACAAATACCTCTGATTCATAACATCCACTACCAATTAACAAACCTTCTCTTAGTTCATTTAATTTACTTCTTAAAATTCTAGGAGTTTTATATAAATAAACCGTATTGGCTAAAGAAATAATCGTAAATAAATTTTTTAATCCTGTTTTATTAAGAGCGATTGCATTAAAATGATACGTTCTACCAAATTTATGAATTTCATCTTTAGAAATTAACTTTTCTAAATCGCTAATTTTTTCATATTTTTGCATTTCCAATTTTTTAAGCATTTTGTGAAATACATATGCAGTTCCTTCAGCATCATAGTCTGCACGATGGTGTGCATCTTCATCCCAAGGTACATCATATCGTTTAACCAAAGCAGATAAAGAATGTCTAGCAAAGCCTTGATCAAGAGTACGAGATAATTCTAAAGTATCGATAACCGTATTTTTAAATTCTCCCAGGTTATATTTTTTCATAGCCATTTCAATAAAAGAAATATCAAATTTAGCATTATGAGCAACCATTGGTAAATTACCTACCCACTCTAAAAACATCTTGGTTACTTCTTCTTCACTTAATTTTCCTTTTACCATTTCATCTGTAATACAAGTAAGTTCTGTAATTTTATCAGGAATATGTCTTTTTGGATCAATAAGTTGATCAAAACGATCGATAATTTCTCCATCCTGTATTTTGACAGCTCCTATTTCAATCATTTGATCCGCTCCACCAGCATTAAAACCAGTAGTTTCAGTATCAAATACAACATAAGTATTATGAATTAAATCTTCATCGGTTGGTCTCACGACAATATTAACAGTATCATCTACTAAAGTTAATTCGGTACCATAAAGTCCTTTAAAAATAGGTGGATTTTTAGATTCTTCTTTAGCTTGTTCTAATTCTTTCATTAAATTTTCTTTTTTGCTAGAATCTGATTCTTCTTCTATTTCTTTTTCTAAGTTTTCTATTTTTTCCTTAATACTTTTACGAATTTGTTTATTATGACTTTTGATAATACCAAATGAAATCGGAAAGGCCTGACAACCGTTATGATCCGTAATCGCAACTCCTCGGTATCCCATTTTGATACATCTTTCTACTAATTCACAAGTATGCTTACCAAGATCAATATTCGTAATACCATCCATTTGGCTCATCATGGTATGGGCATGTAATTCTACTCTTTTTACCTCAGCATGATCTTCTATTTTTTTAGTTTCTTTTTCTAAAATATTAATATCTCTAGCATTTAAAACTAATTCTTTTGAAAATTGATCATTTTTCGTATAACCACGAATTAAAAACCATTTCCCTACTTTTAAGTCTTTCTTTTTTTGATTAAAATCTTCTTCTCCTCGACAGAAAACTTTACAGTAAATACTATCCGAATAATCTGTAATTTTTAAAGTAATAATTTTAAAATCGGTTTTACTAGATTCAAAATAATCAACACCAAATACATATCCTTCTACTGTAATAGGATCAATTTCTCCCACGATATTTTTAATTTGAATTGGAGTATCACGAATTGTCCTACCAATCACCACATTAGGATTATCTTCTTTAGGTTCTTTATGATAACTATTATTAGAACCTGCTTTTGGATAGTATCCTTTTTTTTCTTCTTTTGGTGGTTCTTTTACTACGGGGATTTCTTTCGTAATTTCTTCTAAATCTTTGGTTATTGCATCTTTTACAGTATGTGCTTTTTCTTGATTAAAATAAACTTGTAAAGGAATATCAAAACCATATAAAGATAATAAATAATTTACTTTTGGTAAAATCTGTAATGCTTGTTTTTCTTCTTCTGGATTGCTAACTTCTATTTTGAATTCTTCTTCTATTAAACTATCATTAAAAATACTAGAAAAAAGTAAAAGATCTTTTACATTTTCTAAAGCATATTGATAATATTCTTTGAATTTATTCAAACTTTTAACAGTAGGCACAATTTGAAAATAAACTTTTTGGATATTGGGAAAAGCAGAACTAGCATTTTCCTCTAATTTTCGATAATCTTCTAAATCAATAATTTCAGGATTTACAAGAACAAAGGTCCAACTCCCATTTTTCTCATTCACTTTTACTTTTTCTAATACCATATTGCTGAACTTATTTCTAGTATCAATATCTAATTTCAGTTGGTCAAATAATATGTTTATTTTATTTTTCTGCATGATAAACCTCCTGCTAATAACTCACTTAAATAATTTCTAATTGATTGATTCGAACAATCCTTTTTTGATTATGAATACAAAATTCTATAAATTCTAATAAATTCATTTTCTTTAGGCTTTTATCTACAATATAACGATCAATTTCAAAAGGTATTCCATCTCTCATCATATATCTTGGAAAATCCTCTTTTTCACAACCTAAATACATAAGCCAATAAGGATAAATTTGTCTTTTCAAAAAGGCTAAACTTTTATCTCCTTGCAAATAGCTACTATTCTTACTCATTCTTGTATACAGTTCATTTTGAATTGCAAGTTCTAAAATGACATCCACGAATTCTTTATATTCCTTTTTAAAATCCCCAATTTCACTTTTAACAATATAATAAATAATATTGGTTAGTGTAAAGATAGAATCTTTTAAATCATTACGATAACCCCATCCAATAGTATTACATCCTTTAATAGCTAAAGCACTATCCATATCAGGAGCAAAGACAGAAATATAATAATCTTCTTTTAAAGAAAATTTTAAAATTTCTTTTAAATCTTGATCTAAACTTTTATGATATTGATCCCATATTTTTAATAATTCCAAGCGATGTTTTCCAGCTTCTTCTTTTACCTGAGCAAAAATATTTGTTTCTAATACTAAGTTATATAAAGTATCATCGTCTGGAATAAAGTTCTTGATATCTTTTAACATCTCATTCTTATCTTTAGATAAAGCATTATACTGATTTCGATAAGTTTTATAAAGTCTTTGTTTATAGGCATGAACTTCTTCAGAAAAAGAACTACCAAACAATATATTCCATATCAACAAATAATCATTTGTAGAAAAATGAAGTCTCATCCTATCACTACCTTTACTTTTTTTCTCTATTACCAATATATCATAAAATAGCTTCTTAGAAAACTATTTTTCCTTAGTTTCTAAATCTTTCTTCTTTTTTAATTTAGTTTTACTACCTGACTTACGATGATTTGAAAAGTATCATATCTTCTTTCAACTCGACCTTCTATTTTTAGAATATCTCCCACTTGAATAGAGGAATATTTTTGATAGATTTTAGGAAACAAAGTAAAATCAATTTTCGTAAATTCATCACTACCATCAAAAAACATCATTTCTTCTCCCTTTTTAGTTTGAATAACTCTTGTTTTTTCTACGAATACAACTGTAGAAATAATTTGATTAAAGTAACGATCAATATGATCTAAAGAAATACTATTTTTTTCTTTAGCTTTATAAGAAGTAATTGGATGATTACTTAAATAGATACCAAACAAATCTTTTTCCATGGAGATTAATTCTTCATTCGTATATTCTTCTTTTTCTTCTAATTCAGGTTTTAAAACAAATTCTGGATCTAAAGTAGAAACTAATTCAGAATAATTTATAATAGCATCTAAGTTTTCAATATAAGTTTTTCTAGTAATACCAAAAGAATCAAAACAACCTGCTAGAATTAAGGACTCTAATACTTTTCGATTAATTCCTTCTACTCTAGCCAAAAAATCAAAAATATCTAAATATTTACTGTCACGCTTAGAAACAATTTCATTGCAAGCAACACTTCCAACATTACGAATTCCCGATAGTGGATAATAAATACCATCTTGCGTTACTTCGTAGTAGCAACTACTAAATTGAATACTCGGTTTTAATACCGGAATTTTTAAGGCTTTTACTTCCATAATATATTCTTTTGTTTTAGCTTCACTCCCAATGACAGAAGATAATAAACTAGCATAAAAATATTTAGGAAAATAATATTTTAAATAAGCCATCTTATAAGCAACCATAGAATAAGCAACCGAATGACTTCTATTAAATCCATAATTGGCAAAGCTTAGAATCAAATCAAATATCTTTTTACTTATGTCATAAGAATATCCATTTTCGATACTTTTTTGAATAAATTTTTCTTCTTCATTTTTTAAAATATCCATTTTCTTTTTACTCATCGCACGTCTTAAAATATCTGCTTCTCCTAAAGTATATCCTGCTAAAGTATGAGCAATTTGCATAATTTGTTCCTGATAGATAATAATACCATATGTACTTTTTAAAATAGGCTCTAAACTTGGATCTAAATACTCTATTTTTTCTTCCTGATGTTTTCTTCTAATATAAGAATCAATATTTTGGGCAGGACCTGGTCGAAATAACGCAATGGCAGCAAAAATATCTTCAAAAGAATTTGGTTTTAATTTTCGTAAGAAGTTTTTCATACCTTCACTTTCAAATTGAAAAACACCTGTTGTATCTGCCTTTTGAAATAATTCTAATACCTTTTCATCATCCAAAGGAATTCGATTAAAATCAATTTTGATATTTTCTGTTTTTTCTATTTCAGAAATAATATTCATAATCGTAGTTAATGTCTTTAAACCTAAAAAATCCATTTTTAAAAGTCCTAAATCTTCTAAGTATTCCATTGGATAACCAGTTAAATACATACCATCAGATATCGTTAAAGGAATTACTTCATCTAAATCCTTTTGACACATCACAATACCAGCAGCATGGCTAGAAGTATGTCTAGGAAATCCTTCAATAAAAGAAACAATCTGATACATTTTCTTTAGTTTTTGATCACTATCAAACATTCTTTTTAATTCCATATCTTGATTGTAAAAATCGGCAAGTTTTTGTTTCGTAAAAGCTGGAATTCTCTTAGAAATCATATCCATTTGATAAGTAGGTATATTTAAAACACGTCCTACATCTCTTAACGCCTGTTTAACTGCAAGTGTTCCAAAGGTAACAATTCCACTTACTCTTTTTTTACCATATTTAGAAACAACATAATCAATGACTTGATCACGATAAATATCAGGAAAGTCAGTATCAATATCTGGCATCGTAATTCTTTCTGGATTTAAAAATCTTTCAAATAATAAATCATACTGAATGGGATCAATATCTGTAATTCCTAAAGAAAAACATACTAAAGACCCTGCACCACTTCCACGTCCTGGTCCTACTAAAATATGATTTTTCTTAGCATAACGAATAAAATCATAAACAACCAAAAAATAATTAGAAAATCCCATTTTTTCAATAATATCTAATTCGTAGTGAAGTCTTTTAATATAATTTTCTGCTACTTTACCATCCATTCTCTTTTTTAGTCCAAAACTAGATAATTCTTTTAAATATTCAAAACTAGAAAGTCCATTGGTCTCTTGATAAATAGGAAGTAATAATTCTGCTTTAGGAAATTCTAAATTACATAAATCAGCTATTTTATTGGTAGTAAATAAATTTTCATTACTTGTAAATTCATAAATATCAGTAACATCTAAGGAAAAATCTTTCGTTTCATAAACTACGTCATCACTAATGGTTTTCCCATCACGAATCATAAACAAATATTTTAAAAATTCACTATCTTGTGGATAAAGATATAAAGCTTTCCTGATAAAAACGATATTTTTAGTAATAATGAGTGCTTCTTTTTCTTCATTCTTATTGGAATATCCTAAATAAAGTTCAGGAAAAATGGAAGTTAAGGAAGAATAAAGATCGGAAGATGCAAATGGAATGATACCAATTACAGAATCATGATAATTGATAAGATCTTGCATTTCGATTTTTCTAGAAGACTGAATGGTAGATAACTTAATTAAAGTTTGATAACCAATATAATCTTTAGCATATAGTAAAAGAATATTATCCTCTAAAGATATTTCTAATCCAATAATAGGTTTGATCCCGGCTTTTTTACATTTTTGGTAAAATTCCATTGTTGCAAACATATTAGAATCTGTAATAGCGATGGAAGAGAAATGATGTTCTTTTAAGTAAGAAATTAATTTTGTGATAGAAATTAAACTTGATAATAAAGAATAATTTGTTTTTACATAAAGCGGTACATACATAATACTCCTCCTTTATAATTATTTTACCACTAAAATGAACAGATTACTTATCTAAAAAGAAAAAAAGAATAGAAAACTATTCTCTGTCCACTTTTTTTCTAATTTTTAATCTTAAACGTTTATGGTTTTTCTTTAATTTTTTTTGATAACAGAAAAACAAAAATAAACAAATGATAACAAATAAAGTAATAACTACTAATAACAGATGTTCTAATAAAAAAGCAACTAATGAAAATGTCAACGCATTCTCTAAAACAATAGGAATAGTACCAATTTCTTCTTGTTGATAATATAGATGAATGGTTCCTAACTTCGTACCTGCTTCCATAAAAGGGGTAATAATTTCGATTCCATCATAATGATAAGTAACATCTTCCATCTGGTAATCATTCTTTAAATACCAAAGAAAATCTTCTTTAATAGAAATAGGATATTCCTTTTCTTTAGCACTTTTTGTTTTTAAATGAAAAAGTATATCTCCTTGAGAAAAAATTTTTTGATATCCATAATTTTGAAAATAATATTCATAAATAGTAATGGCATCTGTTAAATGATAATAAGCAGGTGTAATTGGTGCTCTTGCGGTAACTAATAAATAATAAATATCCTGATTTTGATCATAGGCAATACTAGCTAAACATCTCCCTGCATCATAAGTATAACCTGTTTTAGCTCCCAAAATGTAATCTGCCTTTAAATGAAATTTAGTTAAGCTACTACCTAAAGTAGAATAAAATGTCATACTTTTATCACTAGTTAGATATGATTTCGTTTGAAAAATTTCTCGAAAGGTTTCATTTTTTAACGCTTCTTTTAACATCGATGCCACATCTTTTACAGTAGAATAATGTCCATCTACATCTAGCCCAGAGGTATTCACAAAATGCGTATGAGTAAGTCCTAAAGACTGTGCCTTCTCATTCATCCAAGCAACAAACTGTTCCTGCCCTCCTGCTAAGAAAAGTGCTAAAGCATTAGTAGCATCAGCTCCACTAGGAAGAAAAGTTCCATATAATAAATCACGGTACGTTACCTTTTGACCAAGACGAAATCCAGCAACAGAAGCATTTGCTTCAACTAATCCACGAAAAACATCCGAAGTCAAAGTAACTTGTTCATCCATATTCGTAATATGTTCTATAGCAACTAGAGTTGTCATAATTTTAGTCATACTAGCAATCGATATTTGTTCATCTTCATCTTTAGAAGCTATTATTGTATCATCATTTAGATTATATAAAATCATATTAGAAGACTGAATTTCTACCTCTAAAGCATTTACTGAAAATGGTAATAAGAAACAAAAAATAGAAAAAATTAAAATATAAATTTTTTTCAAAACAATCACCTAAACTTATTATACTATACCTTTGTATCTAGATTATTCTTTTTTCCAAATATTTTCTTTTAATTTACAGAATAGCCATTTCAAAAATCAATTTATTTTTAATAAAAATTCTAAAGTTTTATTTGACTAAATGGAAAATATATGGTAAAGTTATAAGCGCAAGTTAATTATGTATCAAAAGGAGGAAAATTAAATATGGCAGTAAAAATTACTAGTAAAAAACCATTATTCGGAAATAAACGTTCTCATGCTCTAAATGCTACTCGTAAAAAACAGGAAGTAAATCTTCAAGTTGTTAGATTAGAAGATGGAACAAAAATTAGAGTAAGTGCTAGAGAATTAAGAACAGCAAGAAAAGATGAAAAAGTTGAAGAAGTTGAAAAAATAAGTGAATAATCACTTATTTTTTTTGACTTTCATTCAGATTTATGATATAATACAGACATTTCAAAAAGAGAGGGGAAAATTATGGATATAGTTACTGAAAAAAAAGAACTACAACAATTAAAAGAAAAATTAGAGAATGGAGAAAGAAGATTTACTACTGAAATAAATCAATTACTTCAGTATATAGAAAAGTTAAGATTGGATGAACAACCTCATACTGTATATCTACATAGAAATCAAGATAATGTTACATATGGATTAAGGAAACCATTCACTAAAAATGAAAAAAATACTATTCGATTAAATAACATTGATGGATTAAAAAGAATTTACGATTCTATTTTGAATAAGTTTAAAGATGAATCCAATGTAGATGAAATATATGCATTTGGTGAAGGATGGTTAGCATTTACAACGATTGATAAAATAGCACTAGATATATGTAGTGATCAACCATACGATCACAATTGGTTAGAAAATGCATCCCTAACTTTCCAATTAAATCAATTAATCCAATATATTGAACAATTAAAAACAGATAAACAACCTCATACAATATTTTTACATACAAATAAAAATGATATTACCTATGGAGAAACAATGCCAGGTAAAAAAATAGAAAAAGGTATTATTAAGTTAAAAAAGAAGGAAGATTTAAAAAATATCTATACTGCTATCCAAAATCATTTTAAAGAATCTATGAACACTGACAAGATATATACATTTGGTGAAGGATGGTTACCATTTATAACTATCGATAAAATAGCACTAGATATACAAAATAATCAAGAATATGAACAAAATAATTTTCAAAAATACATTTCAAAGTAAAAAATAAAATAACATTTTAAACAAAAAAGTAATTTAAATTACTTTTTTTTACGTAATTTAGTAATCTGTTCTTGAAAATGATCACTATTCGTAATATAGGAACCTACTACTATTACATCAACATATTCATTTATCTTTTTTAAAGTTTGATCATTAATGCCACCATCAATACTAACAAAAGTTTTAAATTTATGATCAACAATATACTCTTTTAATTTTTTTACCTTATTAACAGTTTTGGGAATAAACTTTTGCCCACCATACCCAGGAACAACTCCCATCACTAAAACCATATCAACCATAGATAAATAAGGCTTAATTTTATCGATACTAGTATCAGGATTGATTGCAAGACCACATTTAATTCCATAATTATGAATCATATCAATATATTTTTCAATATGATCAGTAACCTCTACGTGAAATGTTATATACTCACAATTAAGAGTAGCAAACTTTTTAATATATTTTGTTAATTGGTTTGTCATTAAATGAATATCTAAACGTTTAGATGTAAGTTTGCGAATTTTTTTAAGCTTCCGAAAAGGAATCTTTTTTCCAGTTACAAACCTACCATCTACAAAATCAACATGAATATAGTCAACATCCGTCAAAGATAATTCTTTTACTGCTGGAATGATCTTATAACATGACAAAAATGATGCTGAAATTTTCATTATTATCCCTACTTTCTAGTAACAAAACTTTGATAATTTTGATAACGACTTTCTAAAATATGACCATTTTTTACTTCTTTCTTAACATGGCACTCATTTTCTTTCAAATGCATACAATCTGGATATGGACAAGGAAATTTTCTAAATTCAATAAAACTGTTGCGAATATCTACATCATCCATATCACTAAAATCAACAGAAGAAAAACCAGGTGTATCTAAAACTTTTCCTTTAAAGAGTTCTATTAATTCAACATGACGAGTAGTATGCTTACCACGACCTAAAGCTTTAGATATTTCACCTGTTTCTAATTTTAAATTTTTATCCAATCGATTAAGCAATGAGCTTTTTCCAGCACCAGTTTGTCCAGTAAAAACTGTGGTTTTATGTTTGAATAAGCGCTTAATTCGAAATAAATTGGTATTCCATAATACAGTATAACCAATATGATGATAATACTTTTGAATTTTTTTTATCTCTTTTTTTTCATGTGAAGTTAATAAATCTTTCTTTGTCAGACAAATAATAGGCTCAATACCATGATATTCTAGTATAACCAATAACTTATCTAATAAATTAGCAGAAAAATCAGGACTTTTACAACTTGTTACAATAAAAGCCTGATCAATATTACTAACAAGAGGTCTCTCTAAAGTATTTTTTCTAGGTAAAATTTCTAAAATATAGTTATTTTTTGGATCAAATTTTACATAATCTCCAACCGTAGGTGTAATCTTATCATTTCGAAATTTACCCCTTGAATGGCATTCATAAATATGATGATTACTATTTACAAAATATAAATTACTTAGAATTTTGACAATTTGCCCTTCCATACTACCTCCCTATATATTATGATTGATTATTTTCATCTGTATTAGAATTGGTATTAGCCGTATTAGAATCACTAGGTTCTTCTGGTTCTTCAGTAATATCAGGAGCTTTTGCTACTACAATTTTCAAAATTGCGCCTGAAACAATTGGAGTTTTAGGAGAACGTGATTGACTAATCAAAGTACCAGGTTCATAGTCTATAGTATCTTCATATTCTATTTTTAATTGAATATCATATTTTTTACAGAATGCATCTACATCTTCAACAGTCCAATTTTCCTCCACCATGTTAGGATATTCTTCCACAATATTAGGAATATATAATGTAATACTATCCCCTTTTCCTAAAGCAGTTCCAGCTTCTACACTTTGACCTATAATTTCTTGCTCGTCATATTCTTCCATTGTATCTACATCTTTTTTCTCTATTTCTACATCTAAACCATAAACATTTTCTAATAGTGTTTGAATTTCAATATAATTGGAACCTGTATAATCCTCTACTTGATAAATTTCTTCTCCTAAAGATTCATACAAAGTGATGGTACTTCCTTTTTTGATAGTTCTACCTACTTGAGGATCAGTTCTAATTATTTTCCCCTTTTCTACCTCAGAATTTTCTTCTTTAATAGTTTCTAATGCTACTTCAAAGCCCACTTTTTTTAATTCTTCTTCAGCTTCAATTACAGTAAGCCCATTTACATCTGGAATCTTAACATCTGGTGTTTTCATAAAATATGGTAATACAAAGAAAGTAGAAACCATAATAATAGCAATTACAGTAAAAATACTACCTAAGATCCAAATTGCTTTATTTGTCTTTTTAATTACTTTATCGTCAACAATAGAAGCAACTTCTTCTTCCTTTTCATCTTCATTTTTTAACTTTTCATCCGTTTTCTTTTTTACAGCAGAAATCGTTTTAGTATTTTCATCTACTTCATGCTCTGGATATTTAAATGAAATTTTAGCTTCATTCATGCGATCATCATTTAAAACAGTTAACAAATCAGCATGCATTTCTTTACTATCACTATAACGATTTTTAGGATTTTTAGCTGTTGCTTTATAAATAACATTTTCTACACTTTGAGGAATAGCAGGATTTTTTTTACGAACACTTGGAATTTCATCTCTCATCTGTTTTAATGCAATCTCAACAGCATTTTCTCCTTTAAAAGGAAGAGTTCCTGTTAATAATTCGTAAAATAAAATTCCCATAGAATAAATATCACTACGTATAGTAGAACCTTTTCCACTTGCCTGTTCTGGTGGAAGATAATGAACACTACCCATAACAGAATTAGTTTGTGTAAGTTGAGTAGAATTTAATGCCATAGCAATTCCAAAATCAGTAATTTTAATAGACCCATCTTCTTTAATCATGATATTTTGAGGTTTTAAATCTCTATGAATAATATAACTATCATGTGCTTGACTAATGCCATCTGTTATTTGAAGCATAATATCAATAGCTTCGCTAAGGGTCAAAGCACCACGTTTTTTGATTAATTGTTTTAATGTTTTTCCCTCGATATATTCCATTACAATATAATAAATACCATTATCTTCTCCTACATCATACATTTCCACAATATTAGGATGAGATAAACTAGACGCAGAAAGAGCTTCTCTTTGAAAACGTCTTACAAATTTTTCATCATTCGATAAATCTCCTCTTAAGACTTTAATTGCAACACGTCTATCTAAAATCTTATCATATGCCAAATAGACATTTGCCATACCACCTTCACCAATACTCTTAATAATTTCGTATCGATCATTAATTAATTGCCCCTTTTCAATCATTCTTCCACACCTTCTTCTTTATCTAGTTTCGAAAATCTTTCTAAATAAGCAATGCTTACATTATCCGTTCCACCACGATTTATAGCCTTTTTAATTAAACGAATTACTTTATCCTCTACACTATAATCGCTTAATAATACTCTTTCAATACTTTCTTGGTCTACTAAATTAGTTAAACCATCACTACATAATAAAATATCAGATACATGAATATCACAATCAAAAATATCAATCTCAATAGGATCATTTGCCCCAAGTGCTTTCATTAAAACATTTCTTTTTGGATGATCTTTTGCTTCTTCTTCTGTTAACTCCCCAGCTGTCACTAATAAGTTTACTAAAGTATGATCATAAGTAATTTTATGAATATGATTATCTTTCATTGCAAATCCACTGGAATCACCAATATTACCATACAAAACAAAATCTTTAGTGCTAATAGCTAATACTAAAGTGGTACCCATTCCTTTACTTTCTGGATGATTTTCTACATGATTAAAAATCAAACGATTAATTTGTTGGACAGAATCACGAATCCATTCAATAGCATCTTCTTTTTTCATATTTCGAAAAGTATCTTGAAAATGTTTTCCTAAATAACTAATAGCAATAGAAGAAGCAACTTCCCCAGCACGATGTCCCCCCATTCCATCAGCTACTGCTAATAAATAATCATCTTCTTGATTACGGACAATAATAACACTGTCTTCATTATGACTCCTTACTTTTCCAGCATCAGTTAAGTAAAATGATTTCATATATGCTAGTCCTCCTTTTTGCTTCTAAGCTGTCCACATGCAGCACTTATTTTACTTCCATATTCTCTTCTTACTGTTACATTTATTTTATTCTTCTTAAGTATATCATAAAAATTAGAAATATTTAAGGATTTTGTTCGCTTATAAGAAATATTATTAGTTTCGTTATAAGGAATCAAATTAATATAACAGTTCATTCCTTTTACCAAATGAGCAAGTTCAGTCGCACACTCACTAGTATCATTCACACCATCTAATAAAATATATTCAAAAGTTACACGGCGATTAGTAATTTTTATATACTCTTTTAAAGTATCCATTAAAACAGAAATAGGATACACTTTATTAATTGGCATAATACTATTCCTAATTTCATCATTTGGTGCATGAAGGCTAATCGCTAAATTGACTTGATAAGGTAACTCCATAAATTTTTGAATTTTGGGAACCACTCCACAAGTAGACACTGTAATATGACGGCTTCCTAATTCCATTCCTTTTGGATGATTAATAATTTCTATGAACTTGACTAAATTATCATAATTATCAAAAGGTTCCCCAATTCCCATAACGACTACATGACTAATTCTTTTTTTGCACTCTTCTTCAACTAATAGTATCTGCTCAATCATTTCATGAGTTTCCAAGTTTCTTATTTTTTTTAATCTCCCACTTTCACAAAACTTACACCCCATATTACATCCAACTTGAGTAGAAATACACAAACTATTTCCATAAGGATGATCCATTAATACAGCTTCTACTTTTTCACAATCAGAAAGTGAAAATAAGTATTTATTAACATCAATATCACGTTCTACTTTTGTAATAGAAAGAGTTCTCATACTAAATTCTTTCTTTAGCATTTCAATAATCTCTTTTTTAATATTCTTCATTTCATCAAAATTAGTAACTTTTTTTCGATATAACCAATCAAATACTTGCTCACCTTTATATTTTTTTTCTCCTTTGCTGATGAAATAATCTTCCAAGTCTTTGAAGGAAAGATTATAAATATTATCCATAAACTCACCCACTTATACATAATAAATTATAACACAAGAAAAGATTATACATTTAGAATAATCTTTTTTTGTGTCAATATATGTCAACTAATTAAGAAATAGGAATTTCAAAATCCTCTGTTGTACCAATGTCAGCAAACTCCATATGAATAGTAAAATTTTCTGTTTTTCCATCTATAGAAGAAATATAATGACTAAAATCTAAATCAATACCTTTTAAATTATTATCAAAGAAAGATAACTGAATCAAATTATTTTGATTATCATCTATTAATAAAACATCCTGAAAAATAGAAGACAGATTCAAATTTGAAACATTATACTTTACCGTTTCACTATTTTCAATTGGAATTTCATTTTCTATCATTAATAAAATTTTTTCAACATCACAATATTTGAAAAATTGACTAGGATGATCTGTAATATGATAAGTACCATTTTCGAATACTAAATAATAATCATCTAAAATAGCATAATTAGTAGAAATACCATCTTTTATAAATGTAAACTTTTCTTTATTATTTACTTTTTTTCCTAAATAAACCTCACTAGTACCATTATAAGAAATAGTATAGCTATAACTATAATTAATATCATTTCCGCTTACTGTATAATTTTCTAGATCAGGAGAAATAGATGGTGTTATAGTAGCAGTTGGACTAGGAGTTTCTGTATTACTTAAATTCTGTTCTAAATTATTATTACTACCACTTATTCGTATGAAAGCAATTAAAATGAATAGAAAAAAGCCATAAATCGTAAGCATCGCAATAGCATGATATCGATCATTCTTTTCTTTTCCAAAACATTTTTTTAATAATTCTTTAAATTCACTGTTTTTCATATTACTGAAATACCTTACCAATTAATTGATTAGAATCAATCCCATTCAAATATTCTTGCACTGTCATTTTTCTTTTACCGGCAAATTGAAGTTCAGTAATAATGATTTCCCCATTCTTGGTACTAACACCAATACCATCAGAATAGATTTTACCAATTTCTCCATTTTTTCTAGTAGTAAAAAAGCTATCACTAATACGTGCTTTATAAATCTTAACTATAACTCCATCTAAAATAGCATAAGCACCTGGCCAAGGATTTAATCCACGAATTTGATTAAAAATATCAATTGTATTTTTATTAAAATCTATTTTTTCTTCTTCTCTCGTAATATTCCAAGCGTACGTTACTTCTGCCTCATTTTGTTTTTGAGGATGAATATTCCCACTAATAATATCAGGAATTGTTTTTAATAATAATTCTGTTCCCATCTTACTCAATCGATCATGCAAAGTACCAACATTATCTGTTGGTAAAATAGGAGTATCCACTTGCGAAATAATATCTCCAGCATCCATTTTTTCAGTCATATACATAATCGTAACTCCAGTTCTAGGATAGTTATTGATAATAGCTTTATGAATAGGAGCACCACCCCTTAATTTAGGAAGCAAAGAAGCATGAACATTAATACATCCATATTTCGGAAAATCTAATAATCTTTTAGGAATAATTTGACCATAAGCACATGTTACAATCATATCCACTTTTAATTTTAACAAATCATCATACTCTGTTCGAATATGTTGAGGTTGGTAAACAGGAAGATGATACTGTAAAGCTAACTCTTTTATAGGAGAAAATTTAATTTCATGCTTTCTACCAACTTCTCTATCAGGCTGAGTAACTACCCCAACAACATCATAAGAATCAATTAAACCTTGTAACACACGAACGCTAAATTCAGGAGTACCCATAAACAAAATTTTTAATTTACTCATTTTTTCATCTCCTCAATCAATTTCTGATAAATACTAGCAAGTTCTTCTTTTTGAACATCACTCATTCCATTATATGGATTATGATAACTATCAACTGTACCCCTATGATTACCAAGAATTTTACCATCTTTTAACACATAAACATCTGGTACAGCAATTACTTTTTTTCCTTCTCCATCTTCTTCTAGATAAGAATCTAAAATAGAAACTATTTTTTCACGAATAGAAGAAAAATCTAATTTATGAATATCAGCATAATAAATAACATCAATATTATTTTTTCGAACAGTATCAATTAAGATAGGAAAACTATTACGGCACCAAGGACAAGTATTATATCCAAAATATAAAACTCCTGTACCTTTTTCTAAAAATTCCATTAGCTCATTTTCTGAAAGATAATGAATTCTATTATCCCAAGGAATAGATACTTTTATGGTCTTGCCATTAGAATATTCCACATAATTCACATATTCATAAGAAAATTTAACACGAACATTATCACAAAAAAATAAAGTTATTCCAATTATAAAAAAAACTATTAATAAAATACTAACTATGACTATACATTTCTTTTTCATTTCCCATCATCCAGTATTAGTATATCATGAAATGCATAGAAGAAAAAGAAAATTCTCTTTTAATAAACTTCAACACCTGTATAATAATGCTTCAAAATTTCTTGATAATGATACCCTTCTTGAGCCATACCACTAGCACCATATTGACTCATTCCAACACCATGTCCATATCCTCTAGTAGTAATGACTAAATAACCATGATCTAACGATAAATCAAAATCGGTAGAACGAAGTTTTAATAAATTACGAATTTCTACTCCTGTAAATATTTTATTTCCTATCTTCAATTTTAATACTCTACCACTATCATCTCTTGCTAAGATTTCTAAGCTATTATTTTGACTTTTCGGTACTCCTAATAAATTTAACACCGAATCAAAATCAATTGAAACTTGTTTAGAATAAGATGGAGTTTCTTTATCCCAAATGCTATCAACACTTTTTAAATAAGGAACACTATTTCCCCAAACATAAACAGCATCTTCTGTTTTTCCATTACTAGTTGAATGATAAACGGCATCAATATAGTTTCCTTCATAATAAATAGCGATACCTTCCGTTGAATTTACTGCATCTTTTATTTTTTGATAGTAAATATCATAAGAATCTTTCCATAATTTTTTTAATTCAAAATCATCTTTATAGCTTTGAAAAGAACTAGAATCTGTTATTTTTTGTTGATCTTTTATTTTCTTTAATGTATAGGTTCTCGCTACTATTGCTTGAGATTTCAAAGCTTCCATAGGAAAAGTAGCGGGCATTTCTGCTGCTACTACGCCAATAAGATACTCTTCTAATGGAAGAATCACCTGGTTTCCATTAGCACGAACAACCGTCACCTCCGGACAGGAAGAATCCATTGTTGCTACAGAATCCAAATTTGCATTAGAAACATCCGAATAATTACTAGCATAAGTAGCTGTGATATATTCTAGATTAGGTGTTTTTTCAAATTCTAGTAAAATAACTAATAAAAATCCACCTAAAAATAAAATAACGAAATCTACATCAACTATTTTATTGATTACTATTACGAATTTATTCATTTTTGTTCTCATAATAGAACTTATGATCCAATTTCCATTCCTAATAAAAAAATCATAATACAAAAATAGACTTTTTCAATTAAATATGAATAGGGTTAAAATCAATATCAATTTTTAATTTAGAATTGGATTTATAGTGCTCTAGTAAATTTTTTAAAGTAGGATAAAGATTATCTTCTCTTTTATATTTTAAAACAATTTGAAAACGATAAATATTTTTAATACGAAATACGCTAGCAATACTAGGACCTAACATAATAGTAGAAGAAGAAAGATTCTTCTTTAAATATTCTGCCACTTTGTTACTTGCATCACGAGCTTCTTCATAAGAACTACTTAGCATTCTAATTACTGTCAAATAATAGTAAGGTGGGTACCCAAGTTTACGTCTAATTGACATTTCTTCTGTAAAGAAGCCAGAATAATCATGATTTTTAGCATAACGAATAGCATAATGGTCTGGATTAAAAGTTTGAATCACAACCCTTCCCTTTTTCTCTCCTCGACCACTTCTACCAGCAACTTGACATAATAATTGAAAGGTAATTTCACTACTCCTAAAATCAGGAATATTCAAACTAGTATCTGCCTGAATCACACCTACTAAAGTAACATTGGGAAAATCAAGACCTTTTGCGACCATTTGTGTTCCTAAAAGAATATCATATTTTCCTTCTGAAAAGCTACGAATAATTCTTTCATGGCTTCCTTTCGTACTAGTAGTATCAAAATCCATACGTACCACTTTTTTATCGGGAAATAATTGATTTAATTCTTCTTCTATCTTCTCTGTTCCAACACCTAATGTCGAAATAGCCTCTTCTCCACATTGAGAACATATTTTACTCAATGTAGTACCATAACCACAATAATGGCATCTTAAAGTATTACTACTTTTATGATAAGTTAAACTAATATCACAATTAGGACATTTTTCAGTATATCCACAATTTTTACAACAAACAAAAGAAGAATATCCTCTACGATTTAATAATAAAATTACTTGCTCATTTTTAGAAAAGGCATCCTGCATACTTTGGATTAAGGAAAGCGAAAAATTTCCTCTTTTTCTTTTCATTTCCTGATTCATATCCACAATTTCAATACTAGGTAATTGTTGATGGTGAACTCTTTCCTTTAATTCAATTAATTGGTAAACATCTTTTGCTGCTCTAGCATAAGATTCTAAAGTTGGAGTAGCACTTCCTAAAACAACTGGACATTGATGATACCTACTCCTCCATTTAGCAATATCTAATGCATGATATTTAGGATTACAACTATCCTGTTTATAACTATCTGTATGCTCTTCATCAATAATAATAACACCAATATTTTTTAATGGAGCAAAAATAGCACTTCGAGCACCAATCACTATTTTAACCTCGCCTCGAGCAATTTTTCTATATTCATCATATTTTTCGCCATCACTTAAACGACTATGTAGAATCGCAATATTGTCTGCAAAACGATTCTGAAAACGTGCAACAATTTGTTCTGTTAATGAGATTTCAGGTACTAACACAATACTTTCTTTTCCATCTTCTAACAATTTTTCAATTATTTCCATATAGATTTCTGTTTTTCCACTACCAGTAACACCATGGATTAAAAAAACAGTATCTGTATTCTTTTTAGCCAAAACGGTATCAACAACTTGCTGCTGTAAACTAGTTAATGGATATTTGTTTTTTATTTCAGATAGATGATTCAATCGATAAACCTCTTCATAACATTCTTCAAGAATACCTTTTTTCAATAAAGTTTTAACACTACTAGTAGAAATTAAGTTAGCTTCTTTTTTTAATAACTTACCGTTCTTTTCTATTGCTTTTATAATTTCTGTTTGTTTTAAATTTAATGAATTGATTCCTACCTTTTTGATAACAAGATACGATTCCATTTTTTTAGGTACAACAACTCCATTTCTTGCTTTTAAAGCCTTAGGAAGCATAGCCTGATAAGAAGATATTAAAGTTGATAATGTCGTATCAGAAATATATTTCCCTAATTCTAATAATTCTGAATTTAAAATAATATCAGTATCAACTATATCTATAATCTCTTTCAATTCATAATCTGTATCCTGAAAATCATGAAGTCCTAAAACAAATCCTTCTAATATTTGATGAGCAAATGGCACAGTAACACGAATACCAATTTTCATTTTTAGAATCAAATTAGCTGGTACAATATAATCAAAAGTTTTATCAATATTCTTATTAGATAATTCTACTAATACTTGTGCTATCATATTATCTACATCCTTTATCTAAGTATAACATTTTCTAAGTAATCTTAAAAGAAAAAGAATTAGTACAGATTTCTATCTTGTAGTGTTACAATTGATGTGAAACATTTCTATATAAAAAAAGTAATTCAAGTCGTATAATTGAGTTAACGAAAAACAATATACGAAAGGACTTGAATTACATGAATAGTATATCGCAAAACATTAGATATTTACCACATGATTTAAACTCTCTTTAAAATTTAATAGATTTTCTATTCATTCTTTAATTGTTCTATTTCAATCATAGATAATCCTGTTGCTTGTGCAATGGTTTCAATAGAAACATCTAA
>CANRKU010000005.1 GCA_947631295.1 uncultured Bacilli bacterium | reverse complement strand
GTGACAATAGCGAAGAGGGTACACCTGTTCCCATCCCGAACACAGAAGTTAAGCTCTTCTACGCCGACGATAGTGTACGCAAAAATAGGTAGCCGCCAAGGTCCTTTTTTTTTGCCTTTTTTCTTTCCCCTTGAATAGATATTTAATTTATGTTATAATATGAGACATTTAATGGGGTGTATTATATGAATAAATTTGAAAATGCAGAAAAATTTAAACAATGGAAAGAGACCGGAGATCCTGCTATTAGAGAAGAAATTATTATTGGAAATATGCATCTTGCTAAAATGGTTGCTAATGATGTGGCTGCTCAATATAATTTAGATAGAGCAGAATTGACTCAATATGCTTATGAAGCTCTTATTTCTTCTGTTGATACTTTTGATGAAAACTTAGGATATGCTTTTTCTACTTATGCAGTAAAGAATATTTATCATTACTTTGAAAGATGCTATATTAAGATATTGGGTATGAAGGGAAAAGATTTTGTTAATAAGTATATAGCTATCAAAAGTGTTTTAGATGAGGAAAATGAATCTGATAATTTTGCTGATATTATTCTTGATTCACTGGTAAATGAAAATATTATATCTGCAAAATATAAATGGGAAAATTTAGATCGTATCCATTTAATAAATACAAAATTATATGATGAATGTGATAATTTCATTCGTTCTAATCTAGATTTATTTACTAAAATTGAATATCGTGATTTGCAGAAATTAATCTCATCTCTTTTAGATGATTTACCATTAGATGAGAAAAAAATATTAATGTTAAGATATGGGTTTATTGGGGATCATATTGAAACATTAAGATCTATTTCCAAAATTTTTAATACTTCTAGAGAAACCATTCGTAAAAAGGAGGCAAATGCCCTTCGAAAATTAAGATTCCCCTCTAGATGGAAAAAAATTAAAGATTTTCTTGAGAATGATTTTTCGTTAGGAAAAAATGAAGATTATTTAGATACTATTCATAATGAAATATCTAATAATTGCCTAGATGAAAATTATTATATGTTTTTTGATCCAGAATCTTATCAAGATTATTTGGATGAACAATATTATAAAAATTACGATTCTGTATCTTTAGAGGATGAAAAAGAATTTAGTAAAAGTTATTGTAAGAAAAATAATGTTCAGTAACTGGAATGAGGTTTATATGATGCAATACGATTTATTAAAAATAAAGAATCAATATGGTGAAAAAATGGCTCATTTGTGTAGGGATCTATTTCCTACTTTATTAGAGACAGAAGGTTTATTATATCATTTAATAGAATCTAACTTTGGACCATCTAAATTTTTATATGACGATATTGTTAATTACCAGTTGGAAATTGAGTTTCAAGATTTTATTTATCATATGGTACCATCTGTTGATGTTGAAAATGAATTAGTTTCCAAAACGCCAAAGCAATTATTAGATGAAGCTGGATATATTTTATATGAATGTAAAACAGAAAACGATATTCAAAAATTTAAAAAATATTATGCAAAAGGGGAAGAATTATGTACTTTTAATGGAAATCGTTTAGATTCATGTTATGTTTTTTTTGCAGTTAAAAAGAATGTTGATGAAATTCATAGAGAAGATTTTCAAAATCCTAAAAGACAAGATGAATATGGTACATCAGTTCTTAGTATTCAATTTAATAGAGATGGGTTTAATGCCTTATCTATCAAAAATAGATATAATCATACAGTTAAAAATTGTGATGCTACCTTTGGTAATAATTTAGATAATATCATACCTGGTCTTGGAAAAAGTTTTGAGCAGACTTATGGTTTTCATATTAATTTTCAATCTGATTTTGAAATACCTGGATATATTAGAGCAAACGACAATAGATTTTATAAAATTAATTATGAAATTGCTGGTATTTACTATGGTCCTAATAATGTTATTTTAGATCATCTCAATGTAAAAGAAGAATATCAGCAAAAAGAAAGATACTTAGTTTTTGACTATTTTATATTAGATATGAAAGAGAAAACAATAACATCCTATTATTCTGATATCAAAGATAGTTTCTTAGATGGGTTAACTGATATTCAAAAAATAGTGATTGAAAAGAAAGAAAATCGTAAATATATTTGCTTAGAAAGAAATAATCAAACTATTATTATAGGATTAGATAGAGAAAATAGAATTATTAGTTATACTAATAATGAAATAGAAGAAATTGGCGATGATTTTCTATGTCATGATGAATCTTGCCAAATTTTATATATGGAAAAATTAAAAAAAGTTGGAAATGCTTTTTTATATAGTAATTATAAGTTAAATTGTTTGTATTTACCTTTTTTAGAAGAATGTGGTAACGAATTTTTAGAGTTTAATACTTCTCTTAAAGAATTATCACTAGAAAGTTTAAGAATAGTTGGAAATAATTTTTTAGGAATGAATAGCTGTTTAAAAAGTTTATATTTACCTAAGCTAGAAATTGTCGGAAATAATTTTTGTTATCAAAATAATTCTGTAACTTTTTTGAATCTTCCTAATTTGAAAATTGCTGGAAATAAATTTTTTGAACAAAATCATATCATTTGTGAGGTATCGATGCCTTTATTAGAAGAAATTGGTCGTTTGGCTTTAGCAGAGAATCGAAAATTAAAAGTATTAATTCTTCCTCATTTAAAGAAATTGGGTTTTGCTTTTATGTATTCTAACCAAGTTTTGGAAACGATAGAACTTCCTAGCTTAGAATCTATTGGAGATTGCCCTTTAGGTCATAACATTGCTTTAAACCATGTTATAGTCCCAGATGAGATTCGAATTACCTTTCTTCGCAATGTAGGGAAGTTTGAGCAAAGATATTATTCCAAAAAGAAAGGTAGAAGATAGCAATATTTTCTTTTTCTTTGTTTTATGATATTATGTTAGTGATTTGAGGGATAACTATGGTTATGATAGGAAATATTGAAATTAAACATAAAACTGTTTTAGCTCCTATGGCGGGAATTGGAAACTCTAGTTTTCGTAAAATTATAAAAAAAATGGGAGCAGGGCTTATTTATGCTGAGATGGTTAGTGATAAAGCCTTATTTTATAAAAATCAAAAAACAGTTGATATGCTTTATATGGAAGAATGTGAAAGACCAATTGCTCAACAGATTTTTGGAAGCGATAAAGAATCTTTTGTTGAGGCAGCTAAATTTATCTATGAACAAATGCACCCTGATATCATCGATATTAATATGGGGTGTCCAGTACCAAAAGTTGCTGTTAGAGCTCAAGCTGGTAGTGCTCTTTTAAAAAATCCTGAGAAAATTAGAGAAATTGTATCTAGTGTAGTTGCTTCTGTTCCTATACCAGTAACAGTTAAAATACGCAGTGGTTGGGATTTTGATCATATTAATGCCGTAGAAGTTGCTAAAATATGTGAAGAGGCTGGTGCTAGTGCTATTTGTGTTCATCCTAGAACGAGAAGTCAAGGCTATAGTGGAAAAGCTGATTGGTCTATCATTAAACAAGTAAAAGAAAATGTTTCTATTCCTGTTATTGGTAATGGTGATATTACTGATATTTACAGTGCTAAAAAAATGTTAGATGAAACAGGATGTGATCTTATCATGATAGGTAGAGGAGTATTAGGAAATCCTTGGTTAATTCGAGAAATTAATGCTTACTTAGAAGAAGGAATTATTTTAGATCCTCCTACTTTCATTGAGAAAATTGATATGTGTTTAGAACATTTACAGAACTTATATGAATTAAAAAATGAAAAATTAGCAGTTTTAGAAATCCGTAATCATATTGCTTGGTATTTAAAAGGAATGCCAAATTCGAATGAAATCAAGAATAAAATATTCCTACAAAAGGATATTTCTGCTATAATGAAGATATTGGACGAATATAAAACTTATATTCAGAATTTAGAAAGTTAGGTGGATTTTATGCCAAGAAAGAAAAAAGATGAAGTAATTGATGCTGTTATCTATGAAAAAAAGCCAAAGAAAAAAGAAAATAATAAATCAAAAACACCAAAACAGGAAATAATTGTAGAAGATACTTTAGAAAAAGAAGAAAAACCTTATTTTTTTCCAAGGTTAGTTGCTTATATTATTGATATTTTGTTAGTATCTTTAGTATGTTCTACTATTATGTTTCTTTTACCAGAAAATAAAAATTACGATAAATATATGAATGAGTTTGAACAAGTACAATTGGATTTAGTGGAAAATAATATTACTTTAGAAGAATATGCTAATAAAGCTATTGATATAGTATATGATATAGATTATAGTAATGTAGCTTCTATGATTATCGAAGTAGTTATAATTATTCTTTACTTTATTGTCTTCCAGTTTTATAATAAAGGACAAACTTTAGGAAAGAAACTTATGAAATTAAGAGTTGTCAGTATTCATAGTGATGAATTGACTTTAAATCAAATGGCTTATCGCAGTCTTATTATTAATTCTATCCTAGTAAATATTTTAATTATAGGATCCTTATTATTTTTAGGAAGAAATTCTTATTATTATGCAAGTGGTACTATACAAATGATAGCTGGTATTGTGATGTTGGTAACATTATTTATGATATTGTTACGTCATGATGGTAGAGGTATTCATGATCTTGTTGCTGGTACAAAAGTAATACAAGAAAAATAGGAGGTATTTATACATGAGAAATTTTTCAGAACAGGAATTAGTTAGAAGAGAAAAATTAGAGAAAATTAGAGAATTTTGTAATCCTTATCCCGAACGTTATGAGGTAACCCATTCTTTAAAAGAAGCAAGTGTTTTAGAAGATGAGGTAACGGGAGTTAGAATTGCAGGAAGAATTGTATTTATGCGTAAAATGGGAAAAATGAGTTTTCTAAAGTTACGTGATATTGAAGGAGAAATTCAGGTTTCTATTAAAATTGATTTAGTGGGCGAAGAAAAATATGAGTTTTTTAAAACAAATATAGATCTTGGTGATTTTATAGGTGTAGAAGGAGAAATTTTTACTACTCATACTGGAGAAAAGACATTAAGAGCTAGTTCTTTCGAATTTTTAGGGAAGGCTTTAAAACCACTTCCAGAAAAATTTCATGGTCTTACAGATTTAGAGGCATGCTATCGTCAAAGATATGTAGATTTAATTATGAATGAAGATACTAGAAAGCGTTTTATTACTCGTGTTAAATTTATTCGTGAGCTTCGTAATTATTTAGATAATTTAGGATATATGGAAATAGAAACTCCTATTTTAAATAATAAGGCAAGTGGTGCTACTGCTAGACCATTTACAGCTCATCATAATGCACTTGATTTGGATGTTTATTTAAGAATTGCTCCTGAAACTTATTTGAAGAGAGCTGTGGTTGGAGGAATTCCTAAAGTTTATGAAGTAGCAAGATGTTTTCGAAATGAAGGAATGGATGCTTCTCATTTACAAGATTTTACGATGGTAGAAGGATATCAGGCTTATTTTAACTATGAAGATAATATGAAATTTATTCAAAAAATGCTTCAAACAATTATCATGAATATCTTTGGAACTTTAAAGATTACTTTTGGAGATCAGGAAATTGATATGAGTGGCGATTGGGGAAAAGTAACTTTTAGAGATTTACTTATTCAATATGCTGATATTGATATCGATGTTTATAATACCAAAGAAAAACTGTTGGATATGATTAAGAGCAAAAAGATTGAAGTAGAAAGTGAGACTCCACTTGAAAATTTAGGATTTGGAAATTTAGTAGATGTTTTATATAAAAAAGTTGCTAGACCTCATATGTTAGGACCAATTTATTTAACGGAACATCCAACTAGTTTATCTCCACTTGCTAGAAGTAATGATGATAGACCTGAAATTAGTGATCGTTTTCAACTTGTTATTAATGGTGCAGAGATTGTTAATGGATATTCTGAGCTAGTTGATCCACAAGAGCAAGAAAGACGTTTATTGCAGCAAGCAAATTTAAAAGCAGCAGGTGATGAAGAAGCTATGGAAATGGATTACGATTATATTTCTGCTATGGAATATGGTATGCCACCTATTTCTGGTTGGGGAATGGGTATTGATCGTATTGTTCAATTACTAACAGGTAGTGAAAGTATCCGTGATGTAGTAATGTTCCCGCTTATGAAACCGCTTGACTAAGACTCCTTTCTAGAATAGATAAATTTTTATAAAAAGGATAGTAAAACAAAAAAATAATATTTAAGGTAACATCATAAAAGAGTGTTATCTTTTTTTTCACAAAAATTTCATTCAAAAATACTTTTTATTTTATGGTAAATTATGTATAATTAATATGGGAGGGTTAATATGAAGAAACATAATATTTTAAAGGTAGTTTTACTATCTATACTAGTAGTAGCATTATGTACTTGGATTTTTCCATCAGCTTCTTATCAAGCAGAATTAGTAGTTGATGCTAGAAATCAACTTGGAATATTCGATTTATTTTCTTATGCAGTTGAATTATTTCGTTATTTTCCATATGTAGTTTTAATAGTTCTTGCTACTGGTATATTCTATGGAGTTGCTTATAAGATTCCAGCTTATCGTGTACTTCTAGATAAAATCGTAAAATTATTTGATGGTAAAGAAGCTATTTTCTTGTCATTAATTATGATTTTAACAGCAGTTATTGTTTCAGTTACAGGTTTATCTTTTGGAATTTTATTCGTATTTCCATTCATTATATCCGTTATTTTATTAATGGGATATAATAAGTTAGTTGCAGCAAGTGTAACAGTTGGTTCTACTATTGTTGGAATTTTAGGAACTACACTTGGTTCTAACACTACATATTATATTAATGCAGTACTAGGAACAGATGTATATAGTGAAATAATTACAAAAATTATTTTACTAGTAATTGGTTTAGTGGTACTAATATTTAATGTTTTACAGTATGCTAAAAAAACAAGAAATACTACAGATAAAGTGTTAGAATTTGTACCTATTAGTGTTAATAGTGGAAAGAAAGAAGAAAAAGTAGTTGTGAAAGAAGAAAAAGATACCAAAGAAAAAGTAGAAACTAAAGCAAAAGATTCTAGTAAAAAAGATTCAAAGAAGAAAAACTCTAGTTCTACAAAAACAAATTCTAAGAAATCTACTAAATATTCTACTAAATCTTCTAGTAAATCTACAACTAAAACAAGAGCATTTGATTTAAAATCAAAAACAGAAACTAAAGTAACTGTTAAACCAAAAAAGAAAGCAAAGACTTGGCCATTTATCCTTGTTTTTGACTTAGTTGTTGTTCTTTTAGCACTTGCTACATTTGATTGGGAAGGTGTATTAGAAATAAAATGGTTTAGTGATGCTTTGAAAGCTGTTCAAGATTTTGAAATTAGTGGTTTTCCAATATTTGCTAAACTATTAGGACAAGTTAATTCATTTGGAAGTTGGTCATTAAATTATGAAATGCCTGCACTTATTATTTTATCATCTTGTTTCTTAGCATTTATTTATGGATTAAAATTTGATGAATTTTTAGATGCAATTGAACAAGGTGTAAAAAAGGCTTTAAAACCAGCAATTTATATGCTACTTACTTATTTAGTATTAATTATAGTAACTTATAATCCATTCCAATTAAATATTACTAAATTTTTCTTGGATTTCACAAAAGATTTTAACGTAATTACCATGACACTTGTTACTATGATATCTAGTATTTTCAATGTAGAAAATATTTATGTAGCACAAAGTACACTACCTTATGTTACTTCTGTTGTTCAAGATACTACATTATATCCACTTATTGGTGTTATTTTCCAATCTGTTTATGGATTAATGATGTTAGTTGCTCCAACTAGTGCAATCTTACTTGGTACGTTAACATATTTAGATGTTTCTTATGGACAATGGTTAAAACATATTTGGAAATTATTCTTAGAATTATTAGTTGTACTTGTTATTATATTCTTCGTTGTATTTCTAATTTAAGAATATTGAAGATTAATTAAAAAAAGTATCTAAATAAATTTTATTTAGGTACTTTTTTATATACATTAAAATTAAAAAGATATTCTAAGTTTTATTGTTAAGAAAATTATCGTATTCTTCTAGTATAAACAATTGTTTTCTGCTTGAACGTTTTTAATTTATATACTTAGATACTTTATAGGAAGAAAAGTTTGCTTGAAAATAAATGAAAAAAAGATATAATATTGTTAGAGAATTGAAAAAAATACTAATGTGTAATTAAGAGTTTTTCTTATATTTTAAAGATAATTTATTTTTTAAAAAAGTATCTAAGTATATAAAAAAGATAGGTGTGGTAATAGATGAAAAATAAAAAAGGGTTTACTTTAATAGAAATCATTGCAGTAATAACGATTATAGGAATTTTATTATTGATAGCGATACCAGAAATTTATGGATATTTAATAAGAGGAACAAAAGAATATTATAGTGATTTAGAGAAAACGGTAATGTTATCTGGAAGAGATTACTTGGATGATTATAAGCAATTATTACCAGAAGAAGTTGAAAATGTAACAGTAATTCCATTAGAAGAATTAGTTACTAATAAATATATAGATGAAGTAGTAGATGAAGATGGGAATAGTTGTAGCGGAAGAGTAATTGCTAGAAAGAATGAAAATAAAGAATATGAATATTATACTTGCTTAATATGTGAAAACTACGAAACAGAAGGAGAAGCATGTAATTATACAGAAGATAATAATGTAACTGCAGATAGTAAGAATTATCGACTAGAGGTAGAGAAAGATCGATATACAGTAAAACAAGGAGAAGATTTTAAAGTACCATATGCAAAAGCGTATTATACATTGAATGGAGTAGAGAGTTTAGTAAGTGATAAAGTAGAGGGAAATCCAAAGAAGATAGATACGAATCGATTAGGAGAAGTAGAAATTACCTATGTATATCAAGGAGCAAGGAAAAGTATCATAGTAGAGGTAATAGATGATGTAGTACCAACTATACCACAGGTAGTATTGAGAAAAGATAATGCGAAAGGGAATTTATATAATGGGAATTGGTATAGTGGAGATATATATGAAGAATATCAGTCAACAGATTATGGAAAAAATGGAATTCTAGGAAGCGATATTGATTATTATGAAATTAGTACAGATGGAAGAAATTATACTAAGTTAGAGAGTAATTATCATATAAGTAGTAATAATGGAGTACAAAATTATTATGTAAGAAGTGTAGATAAGAGTGGAAATAGAAGCGAATCTAATACATATCAGTTAAAAATAGATAAAGAATATCCAACATGTGAACTAAAAAGTAGTGGAACGAATGGAAATAGTGGATGGTATACAAGTGATGCAACAATAGAATTTAAGAGTAAAGAAGATAAAGTAAGTGGAATCAAAGAATCAAAGATAGATTCACCAAAAGTAACAAGTGATAGTAAAAATAAGAAGATAACAGGAACAGTAATAGATGAAGCAGGGAATAAGACAGAGTGTTCTACAACAGTAAATGTAGATAAGACCAATCCAACGGTAACTTATAATTTAGGAAATGGAATTTATAATGCAAATAAAAGTATCGTAATAACAGCGAGTGATACGTATTATAGTTATATGAATATAAAAACAACCAATAATGGAGCAGTAGTCAATAATGATAATAATATCAAAGAAAAAAGTAAAAGTTATAATTTAACGCATGGAAAATGGGAGGTAACAGCAACAGCATATGATGAATCAGGAAGAAATGTAAGTGAAAGTAGAAATTATACAATAGATACCAAAGCGCCAAGTTGTAGTTTAAAAGTAACAAAAGGGACTTCAGGAAGTAATGGTTGGTATACAAGTGATGTAACGATAGGATTTAATACAACTGATGGAACAGGAACGAATATAAAGAGTCAAGTTATTAATACACCAAATATCAATGCAAATGGAACTTATACAGTAAAAGGAACAGTAATAGATGAAGCCGGAAATGCAGGAGCATGTAATTTAACAGTAAAAGTGGATAAAAATGGACCAACATTATCAACTAATGTAACACAGGGGACCTATACAGAGAGTAAGAATGTAACGATAACCGCAACAGATCCAGATAGTGGAATAGAAATTATGGATTACGAATTAACATTAAATGGAATAAAACAAAACGGAAATAATAATTATACATCTAATAGCTTAGCAGTACAACTTAATCAATCAGGAACTTGGATTATTAAAGTAAGAACTAAAAATCAAGCAGGAATATGGTCAAATTATACTAGTTATACTTATACGATTAATTTATGTAGTTTTCCTGTAGGACAAACATGGGAATTTAATTATGGAAGTGGACTCCAAAATTTCTCGATACCATGTAATGGTGTTTATCAAATAGAAGCATCTGGTGCCCAAGGGGGAAGCTTTTTACAACATATAGGTGGATTTGGTGGAACAGTAAATTCTAGATATAGCTTTACTAGAAATGATCTCTTACAGATTTATCCAGGTGGAATGGGAAATGGAACTGCTGGTGGAACTAATGGCTATGGCTATCAAGGAAATAATAGTAATTCTGAAGGCGCAGGTGGAGGTGCAAGTACAGTAGTACAACTTGTTAGAAATGGTGCATCTTCCATTTTACTGGTTGCAGCTGGTGGCGGAGGAGCCAATGCAGATTATGATGGATTACCAGGAGGAAATTCAACTACCTCTAAATCTTCGACACAAGAAAATGGCGGTGGCGGAGGAGGCTATCAAAATGGAAGCAATGGTTCCACTATGATTATGAAGGACCCACTGATTCTTTATTCGCCAGTTCAAAATCAAGATGGAAGTTACAAGTATTCAATAGATAATGGTATTAATCCTGATAAAACAAATAAAAATAATTGGATTATTAATTCTACTAGAGATGATAGTGGTTATGTAGATTATAGTGGCGGTGATGACGATGGTTATGTAGAAAATTTCAACAATTTATATGGATATAGACAGATTAGTCCTAATGGTTGGTTGACTATATTTACTGGTTACTTTACGATTTCTAATTCTCCATATATTAAAATTACTGCATTTGCAGATGCTGCTAATAAATATATTGATACCAATTTTTATGATAGTCATCCTGAATTTACTCCAATAGATGAAGATCAAACTTCTATCGAATTAGTAGATGCTAACGGAAATGTTTTAGCAAAAGAGACTGCTAGACAGGCAAGGGAAAATGGTCGATATAGTATATCCAATCATGGTGATTCTACTCCAATGCATAATGATTATGATTTAAGTATTATTTATACGGTTCCTCCGTATCTGAATAAAGTAGCAGTAAAGTTATATCTTAAATTTTCTACAGGAGATTTAGCTGTAAATAATGGTGGTAAAAATTCAGGCATACTTTTAACTTCATTTTATACTGCTAATCCTGGTTATGGATCTGAGGGTGGTTCTAATTATTTTAATACAGGGTATAATGCTAATAATACTTTTAGTCAAGCAGGAATGAATAATGGAAATGGAAAAGCCAAAATTACTTTAGTTAGTATTGATTAATAACTGAATACAAATGGATATAAAGCCCGCTATTGAAGAAGAAACGGGTTTTATATGTTTAAAAGTTTCATGTAAATTAATTAAAATAATAGCAAGGGAACATCTAATTGTTTTTGAGTTTTGATGAAAATAAAAAACAAAGAAAAAAAATGAATCTGTGGATAAAACAATTTCATTTTGTTGATGCAAAAATAAGGAAAAAACTTTCACAATCTAGCAAAATTTAATTAACTAAAAATAGTACTAAACAAAAAATACGAAAGAGAAATTTTAGAAGAGTTTAATAAAAGAGAAAAGAGAGAGAAATATAAGCAATTAGTATTGAAGCTATAAAAGATGTTTAATTTAATCATAGAAAAAGATCATTTTCGAATGTTCTATATTGATATGGGGAAGGGGAAAATGGCATTTTATCAGACATTTGCCAAAAATATTTTAAAAATTTTATTTAAGATTAAAATGTATTCAATTTTTTCGTAAAAAACTGAAACTCAAATTCAATGTTTCTTTTAAATTTTTAAGTAGTATGTTATACTTAGTGCATAGTAGGATAGGGTTAAGTGTTAGTTTGTTAATTAAAAAATTAGGAAAAAAATTATGATAATAAAAGATAGGTGTGGTAATGGATGAAAAATAAAAAAGGGTTTACTTTAATAGAAATCATAACAGTAATAACGATTATAGGAATTTTATTATTGATAGCGATACCAGGAATTTATGGATATTTAATAAGAGGAACAAAAGAATATTATAGTAATTTAGAGAAAACAGTAATGCTATCTGGAAGAGATTACTTGGATGATTATAAACAATTATTGCCACAGGAGATAGAAAATGTAACAGTAATTTCATTAGAAGAATTAGTTAATAATAAATATATAGATGAAATAGTAGATGAAAATGGGAATAGTTGTAGCGGAAGAGTAGTAGCAAAAAGAATAGAAAATAAAAAATATGAATATTACACTTGTTTAATATGTGAAAACTACGAAACAGAAGGAGAAGCATGCAATTATACAGAAGATAATAATGTAACTGCAGATAGTAAGAATTATCGACTAGAGGTAGAGAAAGATCGATATACAGTAAAACAAGGAGAAGATTTTAAAGTACCATATGCAAAAGCGTATTATACATTGAATGGAGTAGAGAGTTTAGTAAGTGATAAAGTAGAGGGAAATCCAAAGAAGATAGATACGAATCGATTAGGAGAAGTAGAAATTACCTATGTATATCAAGGAGCAAGGAAAAGTATCATAGTAGAGGTAATAGATGATGTAGTACCAACTATACCACAGGTAGTATTGAGAAAAGATAATGCGAAAGGGAATTTATATAATGGGAATTGGTATAGTGGAGATATATATGAAGAATATCAGTCAACAGATTATGGAAAAAATGGAATTCTAGGAAGCGATATTGATTATTATGAAATTAGTACAGATGGAAGAAATTATACTAAGTTAGAGAGTAATTATCATATAAGTAGTAATAATGGAGTACAAAATTATTATGTAAGAAGTGTAGATAAGAGTGGAAATAGAAGCGAATCTAATACATATCAGTTAAAAATAGATAAAGAATATCCAACATGTGAACTAAAAAGTAGTGGAACGAATGGAAATAGTGGATGGTATACAAGTGATGCAACAATAGAATTTAAGAGTAAAGAAGATAAAGTAAGTGGAATCAAAGAATCAAAGATAGATTCACCAAAAGTAACAAGTGATAGTAAAAATAAGAAGATAACAGGAACAGTAATAGATGAAGCAGGGAATAAGACAGAGTGTTCTACAACAGTAAATGTAGATAAGACCAATCCAACGGTAACTTATAATTTAGGAAATGGAATTTATAATGCAAATAAAAATATCGTAATAACAGCAAGTGATACGTATTATAGTTATATGAATATAAAAACAACCAATAATGGACAAGTAGTCAATAATGATAATAATATCAAAGAAAAAAGTAAAAGTTATAATTTAACACATGGAACATGGGAGGTAACAGCAACAGCATATGATGAATCAGGAAGAAATGTGAGTGAAATTAGAAGCTATAAAATAGATACTCAAAATCCAACTTGTAGTTTAAAGGTAACAAGTGGGACTTTAGGAAGCAATAGTTGGTATAAAAGCAATGTAACGATAGGATTTAATACAACTGATGGAACAGGAACCAATATAGTAAGTACAGGTTCAGTAATTAATACACCAAGTATTACTACAAATGGAACTTATACAGTAAAAGGAACAGTAATAGATGAAGCAGGAAATGTAGGAACATGTAGTTTAACCGTAAAAGTAGATAAAAATAGTCCAAGTTGTACAAACAGTGGAGATTCGGCAACATGGACAAGTGGAAATAGAACGATTTATTATGGATGCAGTGATGGAGCAAATGAAAGTGGATGTAGTGCTGGTAATAGTGGAGGAAGTGCAACATTTAGTACCACTACAAGGACAGCAGCGATAGCAGCTTATACAATTAAAGATAATGCAGGAAATAGTAGGACTTGTCCAGCTAGAACAGCAAATGTATATGTAGATAAGAGTGGCCCAAGTGTATCAAGTAATATTGAACAAGGAACATATAGTGAGGCTTTGAATGTAACTATTACTGGAGCTGATGCAGATAGTGGAGTACAAGCTCTAGATTATGAAGTAAAATTAAATGGAGTAAGACAAAGTGTAAATAATAATTATACATCTAGTAGTGTTACAATACCATTAAGTCAAGCAGGTGTATGGACAATTAGAGCAAGAGCAAAGAATGGTGCAGGAACTTGGTCAGGATATAGTGATTACAATTATACGATTAGTTTATGTGGTTTTCCGAATGGTTATTCATGGGAATTTAATTATACTGGAGGCATACAAACTTTTTCAGTACTATGTAGTGGATACTATCAACTAGAAGTATATGGTGCATCTGGTGGAAATCTATATACTTGGAAAAAAGAAAAGATTGGGACAGGCGGAACTGGTGGTTATTCAATAGGATACGTTTACTTAAATAAAGATCAAACCTTAAATATTGGGGTTGGTGGAATTGGACAAGATCATGATGGTCGTGATGTAGAAGGCTATTATACTATAGGAGGATATAATGGCGGAGGAAATGGAGGGCCTTCTGGTGGCGGATCAGGTGGTGGTTGTACTAGTATAACGATGGGTCCTAATCGTGGTGAATTATATAATTATGAAAACTATACTTCTGAGGTGTTGATTGTAGCCGGTGGTGGCGGTGGTGGTACTCAAGAAATATGTGATAATGATGATCCTGATTTACGAGTACCTCTTGATCTTCATGGTGGTTCTGGTGGAGGACTAGTTGGTGGAGATGGAAATGAGAATATTGATCCTAACGTTGTTGTTGGATATGGCGGCGGTTGGGGTGGTCGCCAATATCCATATGTACATGATGGTGACTGGACGCATGGATGGGGTCCATTTGGTAGAGCCGAAGATCCTGCTAGTGGCACTACTGGCGCAAAGGCATATGCCGGAGGCGGCGGTGGCGGCTGGTATGGCGGTGGAAATAATCAACAAGGTGCTGGCGGCGGTGGATCCGGATATATTGGAGGATGTAGTGCAAGTTTAACATGCAATGGTATATTATATACATCTCAAACTAGTACATCAACGCACGTTGGTAACGGTTATGCAAAAATTACTTTAATTTCATCAAATTAATTAGACTTAAGGGTAGAGCTAATTTTAAAATGATATGATAAAAGTAGACAAAGTGAAAACTTTCGTCTACTTTTTCTATTTCTATGATAATTATAAAAGTGAAGGGAAAATTAGTAAAAATTATTAAATGTCGAATTAAACATTATTTAGGAAAATTTTTGGTTTGAAAATTATAATTTGTATACACTTTGCTAAAAGAGACAAAATGTTTCTTTTATTTTTTTTAGTAATATGTTATACTTAGTACATAGTAGGATAGGGTTAGACATTAGTTTATCAGTTAAAATATTAGGAAAAAATTTATGATAATCAAAGATAGGTGTGATAATGGATGAAAAATAAAAAAGGGTTTACTTTAATAGAAATCATAACAGTAATAACGATTATAGGAATTTTATTATTGATAGCGATACCAGGAATTTATGGATATTTAATAAGAGGAACAAAAGAATATTATAGTGATTTAGAGAAAACGGTAATGTTATCTGGAAGAGATTACTTGGATGATTATAAGCAATTATTACCAGAAGAAGTTGAAAATGTAACAGTAATTCCATTAGAAGAATTAGTTACTAATAAATATATAGATGAAGTAGTAGATGAAGATGGGAATAGTTGTAGCGGAAGAGTAATTGCTAGAAAGAATGAAAATAAAGAATATGAATATTATACTTGCTTAATATGTGAAAACTACGAAACAGAAGGAGAAGCATGTAATTATACAGAAGATAATAATGTAACTGCAGATAGTAAGAATTATCGACTAGAGGTAGAGAAAGATCGATATACAGTAAAACAAGGAGAAGATTTTAAAGTACCATATGCAAAAGCGTATTATACATTGAATGGAGTAGAGAGTTTAGTAAGTGATAAAGTAGAGGGAAATCCAAAGAAGATAGATACGAATCGATTAGGAGAAGTAGAAATTACCTATGTATATCAAGGAGCAAGGAAAAGTATCATAGTAGAGGTAATAGATGATGTAGTACCAACTATACCACAGGTAGTATTGAGAAAAGATAATGCGAAAGGGAATTTATATAATGGGAATTGGTATAGTGGAGATATATATGAAGAATATCAGTCAACAGATTATGGAAAAAATGGAATTCTAGGAAGCGATATTGATTATTATGAAATTAGTACAGATGGAAGAAATTATACTAAGTTAGAGAGTAATTATCATATAAGTAGTAATAATGGAGTACAAAATTATTATGTAAGAAGTGTAGATAAGAGTGGAAATAGAAGCGAATCTAATACATATCAGTTAAAAATAGATAAAGAATATCCAACATGTGAACTAAAAAGTAGTGGAACGAATGGAAATAGTGGATGGTATACAAGTGATGCAACAATAGAATTTAAGAGTAAAGAAGATAAAGTAAGTGGAATCAAAGAATCAAAGATAGATTCACCAAAAGTAACAAGTGATAGTAAAAATAAGAAGATAACAGGAACAGTAATAGATGAAGCAGGGAATAAGACAGAGTGTTCTACAACAGTAAATGTAGATAAGACCAATCCAACGGTAACTTATAATTTAGGAAATGGAATTTATAATGCAAATAAAAGTATCGTAATAACAGCGAGTGATACGTATTATAGTTATATGAATATAAAAACAACCAATAATGGAGCAGTAGTCAATAATGATAATAATATCAAAGAAAAAAGTAAAAGTTATAATTTAACGCATGGAAAATGGGAGGTAACAGCAACAGCATATGATGAATCAGGAAGAAATGTAAGTGAAAGTAGAAATTATACAATAGATACCAAAGCGCCAAGTTGTAGTTTAAAAGTAACAAAAGGGACTTCAGGAAGTAATGGTTGGTATACAAGTGATGTAACGATAGGATTTAATACAACTGATGGAACAGGAACGAATATAAAGAGTCAAGTTATTGATAAGCAAAATATCAATGCAAATGGAACTTATACAGTAACCGGAACAGTAATAGATGAAGCAGGAAATGCAGGAGCATGTGATATCACAGTAAAAGTAGATAAAAAACAACCAGATTGTACAAACAGTGGAGATTCGACAGCATGGACAAGTGGAAATAGAACGATTTATTATGGATGTAGCGATGATGGAAGTGGATGTAGTACTGGTAATAGTGGAGGAAGCGTAACATTTAATACTACTACAAGTACAACAACGATAGCAGCTTATACTATCAAAGATAATGCAGGAAATAGTAGGACTTGTCCAGCTAGAACAGCAAATGTATATGTAGATAAGAGTGGCCCAAGTGTGTCAACAAATGTATCAGCGGGCTCATATAATCAAACTTTGAGTGTAACTATTACAGGAACTGATGCAGATAGTGGAGTACAAGCTCTAGATTATGAAGTAACATTAAATGGAGTAAGACAAAGTGGAAGTAGTAATTATACATCTAGTAGTGTTACAATACAATTAAATCAAGCTGGGTCATGGACAATTAGAGCAAGAGCAAAGAATGGTGCAGGAACTTGGTCAGGAAATAGTAATTACAATTATACAATTAGTTTATGTGGCTTTGAGAATGGTCATATATGGGAATTTAATTATAAAGGTCAAGCAGATGAATTTATTGTTCCATGTAATGGAGTTTATCAACTTGAGGTTTATGGTGCTCAAGGTGGTTCTGGTGGTTCAGATGGTGGCTTAGGTGGTTATTCTTATGGACAAGTTAATCTAACACGTGATAGTAGACTATATGTTGTTGTAGGACAACAAGGTATTAGTGCAACATGGGCTGGAACTTGGAATGGTTGGTTATTGGAAGAAGCTAAAAAATATAGCTATAACGGCGGTGGCTTTCCAGGACATCGTTCTACTGAAGAATCAGATGGTACTGCATCTGGTGGTGGCGGTGGAGCAACCCATATTGCCACTACTAACCGAGGTGTTTTAGCAAATTATGCATCAACCTCTGGTGAGGTATTAATCGTTGCTGGTGGTGGTGGCGGTGGTTCACCTCATGGCCCTGGTGGAGCTGGTGGTGGAACTACTGGTGGAAATGGTAATTATGCTAGCTGCTATGAAGTTGACGAGGTTGATAATGATGTATGTACTAAACCACATGAAAATCATTTAGATCCTACAGGTGGAGGCCAATCTAGTGGAGGAGTTTCTGCATGTGGTGGAAACTTTAATGGATCATTCGGACAAGGTGGTAGTGCTGAAGAATGGGGTAATGGTGGTGCCGGTGGTGGCTGGTACGGTGGTGCTGCTTGGTGTAAATGGGATGGCCATAGCGGTGGCGGCGGTTCTGGATATATTAGCAGTTCTTTATCTTCTGCAGGTACCGTATCTGGTCAACATTTAGGTAATGGCTATGCTAAAATTACCTTAATTTCATCAAATTAATTCAACATAAAGATAGTACTAATTTTGAAATAAAATAATAAAAGTAGACAAGTGATAAGCTTTTGTCTACTTTTTCTATGATTATTATAGTTTTATCCAATATATTTTTGATATTTCTGATATAAATTTTGAAGTTGAATAAAAGTTGGCAATGTCACATCCTTTTTAATTTTATTCCATATTTCTGGTTTATTATCGAAAATATCTTCCCAATAATTTTTTATATAAAAATAAATAGTATCTATCTCTTTATCTGTTACTTGATAATTATTATTATTTATGTATTTAATAATATCTTCTTTTTTTAATTTCTCAATGTAATTTTTTAATAGTGATTTGTACATTCTGTACCTCCTTAATTTATTTTATGCTTCTAGATTTGATAAATATTAAAAAATGTATAAATAAATGCTAATTCTCCCATAATGTACATAGAATATAAGGGAGGAATTGATATGTTTTCCAATTTTAGCGAAGAAGCACAAAAAGTATTAATGAATTCGAAAAAGGAAATGCAGGAATTAAAACATCCATACATTGGTAGTGAACATTTATTTCTTGCACTATTAAAATTAAAAAATGATTCTAGTAAGAAATTAAATGAATTTGGAATTACTTATGATAAATTTAAAGATAAATTAATTGAATTAGTTGGTGTTGGTACAGAAAAAAATGACTGGTTTTTATATACCCCATTATTAAAGAGAGTTATGGAAACAGCATTGCTTATTAGTAAAGAATCTTCTAAAAATGAAGTAACATCTGATCATTTATTATTCGCTATATTAGAAGAAGGAGAAGGAGTAGCAGTACGGGTATTAAATAAATTATCTATTGATATTTCTGAATTACAGGATTATTTTTCCGCAAGGTTAAGCAGTAAAAAGAAAAATGGTAAGAAAAAGTTGATGGTTGAAGAATTTGGAGTGGATTTAACAAAAAAAGCTTTTAATAATGAACTAGATCCTGTTGTTGGGAGAGATGAAGAACTTAAAAGAATGATGGAAATTTTATGTCGTAGAGGAAAAAATAATCCATTATTAATTGGAGAAGCTGGTGTAGGTAAAACTGCTTTAGTTGAAGAACTTGCTAGGTTAATTGTTCAAGATAAAGTGCCAGAAAAATTGAAAAATAAGAGAATTATTTCTGTATCTATTGCTTCTTTAGTATCAGGAACGAAATATCGTGGTGAATTTGAAGAAAGAGTTACTAAAATGTTAAAAGAGTTAGAAACTAGTGATGATGTTTTATTATTTATTGATGAGATACATACAGTAATGGGAGCTGGAGGAGCTGAAGGCGCTATTGATGCTGCTAATATTTTTAAACCAGCATTAGCTCGTGGTAAAATTCGTTTAATAGGTGCTACTACTACTGATGAGTATAAACAGACTATTGAAAAGGATAGAGCTATGGATAGACGATTCCAAACAATATTTATATATGAACCTAATTATAATCAAGTTTATGATATTTTAGAAAAACTCCGTCCCATTTATGAATCTTATCATAATGTTAAAATTAATGATGAGGAATTAAGATTGATTATAAAACTAGCTGATAAATATATTTATGATAGGAAACAACCTGATAAATCTATTGATATTTTAGATGAGGTGTGTTCTAGAGTATCTTTAATTCATCATAAATCTAGTAATAAACTTAGTATATATAAAAATGAACTTAGAGATACTATTGAAGAAAAAAATCAATTTATTATTCATCAAGACTTTGAAAGTGCAACTAAGACTAAACAAAAAGAGAAAGAATTACTTACTAAAATTAATCAATTGGAATTAAAATGTCATGGAAAGAAAAATATTCGAATCATTCATGATAAAGATATTGCTGATGTTGTTTCTGAAAAGACCAAAATACCTGTTTATGAAATTAATGGTAGTACTCATACTTATATAAAAACTTTAGAAAAAGAATTACGTAAAGAAATAATAGGTCAGGATGAGGCTATTACTGAGTTGATAAAAGCTACTAAAAGAATTAAACTAGGTTATAAAGAGAATGATAGACCGTATTCTTATTTGTTTGTTGGTCCAACTGGTGTAGGAAAAACAAAATTAGCGACGGAATATTCACGTTATTTATTTGGTAAAAATAAATTAATACGTTTTGATATGAGTGAATATCGTGATAGTAGTTCTATTACGAAGATTATTGGTACATCTCCAGGATATGTTGGATATGATGATGGTCATAATAAATTAGAGGAGATTAGAAAGAATCCACATTCTTTAATATTATTAGATGAAATAGAAAAAGCTCATCCTAGTGTATTAAATTTATTTTTACAAATATTGGATGAGGGAAAAATAACTGATGCTAGGGGAAATGTTATTCATTTTAATCATCATATTATCATTATGACTTCTAATATTGGTTTTCATAAAGATTCCGTGGGATTTTTAGAAGAGATTAATAAAGATGATAGTAAATTAAAAGAAGTCTTGTCTTTAGAACTATTGAATCGTATTCAAAAAGTTATATACTTTAGAAAATTAGATGCAACTAATATTAGAACGATTATAAAAAATAAGTTAGAAATAGTAAAGAAAAGATTTAAAGAAAGAAATATTAAAGTTCATATTCAGGATACTGTTATTAATGAAATGGTTGATCTTACAAGATATGCAGAATTTGGGGCTAGAAAGATTGATCAAGTTATTGAAGACAAAATAGATGATTATGTGATAGATAACATTTTGGATGGGAAAACTGAAATTTATGTAAATACTAATTAAAATCCTGTGATTAGAAAAAATATTTTTTAATAAACTCTTTCTTTTTTTTCTAAAAAAGATTGACTTTCTTCTTCAAATTTTATAGTATATAACTACTAGAAAGGATGGCTGTATATGAGTGGATATAATAACTTATCAGAAATAGATGACTGTTGGGAAATTATTGATTATTTAACTCCTAAACATGATGATTTATTGGTAGATAATTTGAATCATGAAAATATGATGATGTTTTCTTATAAAAATGTTCATTTTATTTTAGGGTATAATAAAGAGTCTTTTCTTCGATTAACGTTAAAAGATTCTGCTCATTTGGAAAATAGTTTAGATTTATTATATGAACTTGGTGTTTCTGTTATCGAAAAATTAGGTAAATGGCCTATTTATTATGATATGTTAATGAATGAAAAGGTCAATCCAACATTAGAATGGCATTTTGAAAAAAGTAAAAGTGCTAACGAAGCTTTTATTCGTGATTTAATGAATAATGAACTTTTTGATGATAGAACGGAATGTACCAATATTCGAACTTTTCCTAAAATGAAATTAAAACAATATCAAGAGAATTTTGGTATTAAAATGTAAAATATTGACTCATAATGAAATTATTAAACTAAGTTATCTTAGTTTTTTTTATATAAATATATTTCATATTATGGTATAATTAACTAAAGCATTAAGAATATAATGAAACAGGTGATATGATGAAAATATATAATACTTTAACAAGAAGAGTAGAAACTTTTGTTCCTCATGAAAATGGGATTGTTCGTATGTATACTTGTGGCCCTACTGTATATCATTATGCACATATTGGAAATCTGCGCACTTATATTTTTGAAGATATTTTAGAAAAAGGTCTTAAATATTTAGGGTATGAAGTAAAGCGTGTTATGAATATTACAGATGTTGGACATTTAACAAGTGATAGTGATACTGGTGAAGATAAGATGATAAAAGGTGCTAAACGAGAAGGAAAAAGTGTTTATGAAATAGCAGATTTTTATACTAATGCTTTTTTCAATGATTGTAGTAAATTAAATATTAAAAAGCCTAATATCGTGGAACCTGCTAGTCATCATATTGATACTTATATTGAAATGATTACAAAGATGTTACAAGATGGATATGCTTATTTATCAAATAATAATGTTTATTTCGATGTTAGTAAAGCTAAAGATTATTATCAATTGTCTGGTAAAAATCCTGAAGATTTAATGGTTGGTGTTCGTGATACAGTAGAAGAAGATAAAGCAAAAAGGAATCCTGCTGATTTTGTGTTATGGTTTACGGATAGTAAGTTTAAAAATCAAGATATGAGATGGGATTCTCCATGGGGATTAGGATACCCTGGTTGGCATATTGAATGTAGTGGAATTAGTGGAAAATATTTGGGTGAATATTTAGATATTCATTGTGGCGGTATTGATAATATTTTTCCACATCATACAAATGAAATAGCTCAAAGTGAGGCTTATTTTGGACATAAGTGGTGTAATTATTGGGTTCATGGAGAACATTTAAATGATCAGACTGGTAAGATGAGTAAATCAAATGGAGAATTTTTGACAGTTTCATTATTAGAAGAAAAAGGATATGATCCTCTTAGTTATCGATATTTTTGTTTAAGTAGTCATTATCGTAAAGTACTAGTATTTTCGTATGAAGCTTTGGATCAAGCAGAAAGTGCATATAAAAAATTAAAAGCTAGAATTAGTAAGTTAGATAGAACTCCTAATTTACATGAAGATAAAATTGATTATTATCAAACTCAATTTAAAGAAGCTATTTCGAATGATTTAAATACTGCTAGTATGTTAACTTTAGTTTATGATGTTCTAAAAGATGATGAACTTACTGATTTTACAAAGCTATATTTAATTGATCATTTTGATCAAGTTTTATCTTTAAATCTAATAGAAGAAGAAAAAGAAATAGATAATGAGTTAAAAGAATATGTTCTTTTAAAAATTGAAGAAAGAAATCAAGCTAAGAAAGATAAAAACTATGATTTAGCCGATTCTATTCGTGATGAATTACTAGGAAAGGGAGTTCGTTTAGTAGATTCTAAAGAGGGTACTACTTACGAAATTATGTAGGTGATAGCATGAGTTATGTATTTTACGATTCATTAGGCTATTTCTTTATTGTCTTAGCATCTATTATTACATTAGTTGCTGAATATTTTGTTCAAAATCGCTATCAGACTTATCGAAGAGTTAAAAATTCGAAGGGGATTAGTGGGCAAGAAGTTGCAAGAATGATTTTAGATAAGCATGGGCTTACTGATATTTATGTTACGGAAGTATCAGGAACTCTTACTGATCATTATGATCCTAATCGTAAGGTGGTAAGATTGTCGAAGGAGATATTTCACGGAGATAGTATTGCTTCCGTTTCTGTTGCTGCTCATGAATGTGGTCATGCTATTCAAGATAAAGAAGGATATATGATGATTAAAATTCGTGGTTTTATTTTTCCACTAGTATCTTTTGCTTCTAGATTTGGCTATATCGCAATCTTAATTGGCTTTTTCTTTGGATTTTTAGAACTTGCGTGGGCAGGAGTCGGGCTTCTTTTAATTATTTTATTATTTCAACTTATTACATTACCTGTTGAATTTAATGCATCTGATAGAGCCTTAAAAGAATTAAAACAAAATAAAGTGTTAAAAGATAATGAATTAGAAGAAAGTAAAAGTATGTTGAAAGCAGCTGCTATGACTTATGTTGCAGGAGTGGCAGCTACGATTTTAGAAATTTTTCGATTTGTTGCGATATTAGTAGGAAGAAATGATAGGGACTAAGGTCCTTTTTTCTTTTTCTATGATATGATATTAAAAGAGGTGTTAATATGAATGTATTGGAAATCAATGTTTTAGTACTTGCTTATTTAGGAGATACTATTTATGAAAATTATGTAAGAAGATATTTGATTGCAAAGGGAATAAGTAATGTAAATGATCTACAAACATTATCTATTTCCTATGTTAGTGCTAAAGCACAGGCTAAGTTTTTAACAGAGTTGGTGGAAAAAAATTTTTTTACAGAAGAAGAATTGTCCGTTATTAAAAGAGCTAGAAATTATAAAAGTAATTCTCATCCTAAAAATTGTGATATTCTAACTTATAAACATGCTACGGGTCTAGAAGCTTTAATTGGTTATTTAGATTTATCTTCTAGAAAAGAAAGAATAGATGAAATTATGAATCTTATATTAGGAGGTATTTAAAATGTTAGTATATGGAAGAAATGTTGCTGAAGAATATTTACAAAAAACTGGAAAAGTACGAAAAATCTATTTACAGGTAGGATTTCATGATGAAAAATTAAAATTCCTAGTAGAAAAATCTAAAATTCCGGTTATTTATAGAGACAAAAGAGAATTAGATCAACTTGCAAATGGTGTTCATCAGGGTATAATTTTAGATGTTGTGGATTTTAGTTATACTGATTATCATGATTTTATTCAAGATGAGGATAGCTTTGTTATGATTTTGGATCATTTAGAAGATCCCCATAATTTAGGAGCTATTATTCGTACTAGTGAGGCAGCTGGAGTTAATGGTATTATTATTCCAAAAGATCGAAGCGTATTAGTAAATGCTACTGTTATCAAAACTAGTGTTGGATCTATTGATAATATTCCTATTTCTGTAGTTACTAATTTAAATCAGACTCTTGATGATTTAAAGAAGAATGGTTTTTGGATTGTTGGTACAGATATGGACAATGCTGTTAATTATCATGAGCTTGATTACTCAGGCAAGATTGCTCTAGTTGTTGGAAATGAAGGAAATGGAATGTCCAGAATGATTCGAGAGTCATGTGATTTTATAGCTAAAATTCCCATGTATGGAAAAGTAAATAGTCTAAATGCTTCTGTTGCAGCAGGAATTATGATATATGAGGTGATTAGACAGAAAAGAAGGTAGGGTATGGGAGTTTATAAGGATTTAAATGATTATGAAGTTATGTATTTAGTGGAAGAACAGGATGAAAATGCTAAAGATGTTCTTTTTCAAAAATATAGGCCAATTATACAGAAAATTGCTAGTCAATATAAAACAGATGCCAAGCGTTGTGGTTTAGAATTTGAAGATTTGGTGCAAGAAGGTTATTTAGGATTATATAGCGCTCTTAATACATATGATTCTAAAAGTAATGTATTATTTTATACTTATGCAATTATTTCTATTCGTAGTAAAATTTTAAATATTTTGACATTAAGAAATGCTCGAAAGCATTATTATTTAAATAATGGAATTTCTTTATCAAATGTTATCTTTGATCAGGAGGAATGCGAACTTATCAACTTTTTAGAAGATAAAAGTGCTATAAAGCCACATTTATTGTTAGAAGATATAGAATTTGAGCAAAATATACGTAAATTTTTACTTAATTTGGACTTTATACAATCTTCTATTTTAGAATTAAGAATGAATGGTTTTAGTAATCATCATATTGCTTTATTGTTAGAATTATCTATTAAACAAGTGAGTAATTCATTATTTCAAATTCGAAAAAAGCTTCGTGAGTATTTAAAGTTTAGTTCATAAATATGTTTCCTCGTAAATTTTTAGAGTAAAGTCCGTTTTTTTACGTTTTTTTTTCTTTATCAGATTTAATGCCGTTTTTAGAATATTAAACGGAAATAACGTTGATAAAAGTAAGCAAAATAATAGTTAAAGTACTAAATTTTTCCACGACGAAAATAACAGACCAATGTCCGTTTTTTAAACTTAATTCCGTTTTTATCTCAATAGGATGCCTTTAATTGTCTAGTAACAAATAAAGAAGAACTTTATTTGTGTTACTTATTATAATCAATGAAATTTAAAAATCAAGGGTATATAAACTCATTTCACTCGCCCTTGATTTTAAATTTCATTATACTATAATCAGACTTAATTCCGTTATTTTGTTAAAAGCGGACTTCCAAATGAAAATTAACAATAAATATGTTTCCTCGTTTTTGACGTTGAAAAAAATTTTTTCCATGTTATAATGTATAATAGGTGATAATATGAAGGATAAAGTAAATCTATTGGATATGAAATTTAAATCTTTATCTTTGGAAGAAAAACGTGCAGCATTAGTAGTAATGGATGTTATGTTGAAAAAATTACATGAAAATGGATATATGGTAACTAACTTTAATCCTGATCATATTTATTTCCAAGATGGTATTTATTCTTTTGATAAAATAGTACCTATATCTTATATAGTTGCAGATAATAGAGAAGAAGCTATTTTAAATAATGTTATTTGGATGTCTGTTTTAGCATTATGGGCTTATTATAATAATACTTCTGATACATTAATGAATCCAAAATTTGTTAGTCAACATTTTGATTCTTTTTCTTTTTGTTATCCTAATGCTGATAAAGCATATTATCAGTCTATTTTAGTAGATAGTTACCATTCTAATAAATTGGTAGCTCCATTTATTTATCTCTCTGATTATGTGATTTCAGAACATAAAAAAAATAGTACTAGTAATGCTTCTAGTTTAGCATATGTGAAAGCAACAGAAGCTGGAAAAGCATTTTCTGATAAAAATGAAGCAGCTTTTGGATATAATTTCTTTTTGGTAACTGTAGTTGCTTCTATCACTATTATTTTAATAGGAATAGTCTTTTATATTTTAGTGGTTTAGAATATTGACTTTTTCATCTTTTTATGTTAATTTAATATTGAACACGAGAAGGTGTTTTTATTTTGATAAAAAAGGTTAGGTGGATGTATGGCTAAAGTTGTTAAAGACGATCGCACAGTTATGGATGTTGATTCAGAGTTAGCTAAAATCAAAAAAGAAACAAATTCTTCTTCTAAAAAGGAAGAAAAAAAACAAAAAGATAAAAATACTAAAAAGAATTCTAGTAAGAAAAAGAAAGCAAAAAATAGTAAAAAACATTCTCATATTTTTCTATTTTTTAAAGAAGTAAAAAGTGAGATGTCTAAAGTGAAATGGCCTTCTAAAAAAGATATGGTTAAATATTCTGTGGCAACTATTACATTTATCGTATTTTTTGCATTATTTTTCTATTTAATAGATTTCATTGTTGCATTATTAAAGGCAGGTGTATAAAATGGATAAACAGTGGTATGTTGTTAATACTTATTCTGGGCATGAAAATAAAGTAAAAGAAAAGTTAGAAATGCGTTCTGAAAGTATGGATATGAAAGATTATATTTTTAGAGTAATCGTTCCTGAACAGAAAGTAATTGAAGAAAAAGATGGTGTGACGAAAGAAAGAATAAAAAAATTATTCCCAGGTTATATTTTAGTTGAAATGGTTATGAGTGATGAAGCTTGGTATGTTGTTCGTAATACACCAGGTGTTACAGGATTTATTGGATCTAGTGGTAAAGGAGCTAAACCTACTCCTCTTCAACCTTATGAAGTAGATAATATTTTAAATAGTATGGGTATGAGTAGATTAGATGTTAATAAAGAATTAGAAGTTGGTACCCGTGTTAAAATTATATCTGGACCTTTTTCTGGTATGCTTGGAACAATTGATTCTGTGGATGCAGCAAATCAAAAAATTATGTTATTAGTAGATTTATTTGGACAAGAAACTTCTGTTGAGGTTGGTATGTCAGAAATCGAGATGGCTGAATAATGGAAAATTTAAAATTAACGATACAACAGTATGCTAAATTAAAAACATTAGCTTACCAAGTTTATATGAAGGATATGATTCATTCTGGAATGAAAGCTAGAAATATTATGAGTCGTTTACTTGAAGAATTTCATTATAATGATTTGCATCAAATCATTTCTAATACATTCTTATTTCCATTTGATATTGAATTACATAATTTTCTAATTGATAGAAAATTTGATGATGAAACTATGGAACAAGCATCTATCAAATTTCATATTCCGATAGATCTTGTTAAACAAAAAGTGAAAGAATATGCAAAATATAGATTTATTAATTGTGTTGGTGAAGGGCTTATTGATTATAATATTACCTATTCTTTATCTAATCAATTATTAGAACAAGATTATGATACTGAAAAAAATAAAAAAGTGTCTTGATTTTTCTGACATTTAATGGTATTATTTAGGAGCTATATTATTTTAATATAGATTTCGATTAGTGGGAAGCATGCTAAGTCATATTTATTATGATATAAAGCGGATAGCTATTTGGACCACTCACGAAGACAAAAAATTATAGGAGGTGTTTTTCGTGGCAAAGGAAGTTGTTAAAAAAATTAAACTACAAATTGCTGCTGGTAAAGCTACACCTGCTCCACCAGTTGGAACAGTATTAGGACCTGCAGGAATTAATTTACAAGATTTTTGTACAAAATATAATGATGCAACAAAAGATAAAATGGGAGATATTTTACCAGTTGAGATTTCTATTTATGATGATAGAAGCTTCGATTTTGTAATTAAAACTCCACCTGCTGCATTTTTGATTATGAAAGCTGCAAATGTTAAGAAAGGGTCTAGTAAAGGATCTAGTGAAATTGTTGGATCAATTACTAGAGATCAATTAAGACAAATAGCAGAAACAAAATTACCTGATTTAAATGCTTACACAGTTGAAGAAGCAATGAAAATTGTTGAAGGAACTGCACGTAACATGGGAATTACAGTAGTAGATTAATAGAAATAATTTATTACTATGTGGGAGGAAGATGGTACCGCTTTTCATCCGGAATCCAAAAAACATTCGAGATAATCGAAGATAAACCACATAAGGAGGAATTAAAGTGAAACAAAGAGGAAAGAAGTATGTTACAGCTTGTGAAAAGGTAGAAAAGAATAAAGCTTATACCAAAGAAGAAGCTGTAAAATTAGCAAAAGAAACTTCAGTTAGTAAATTTGATGCTACTGTTGAGGTAGCAGTTAGACTTAACTTAGATACAAAAAAAGCTGATCAACAATTAAGAGGTGCAATTGTTTTACCTCATGGTACAGGAAAAACTAAGAAGGTATTAGTAATTGCTAAAGGCGATAATGCTACAAAAGCAAAAGAAGCAGGTGCTGATTATGTTGGCGATACAGATATGCTTCAAAAAATTGAAAAAGAAAATTGGTTTGATTTTGATGTTATGATTGCTACACCTGATATGATGCCATTACTTGGTAAATTAGGTAAAGTTTTAGGACCAAAAGGATTAATGCCAAATCCTAAAACTGGTACTGTTACAACAGATGTTAGTAAAGCAGTCAGTGAAGTTAAGGCTGGTCGTGTTGAATATAGAACAGATAGTTTTGGAAATGTACATGGTATTATTGGTAAAGTTTCTTTTACAGAAGCTCAATTGTTAGAAAACCTTGATGCATTCATGGCTACTATTCTTAAAGTAAAACCTTCTACTGTAAAAGGTGATTATATTAAGAATATTGCTATTACAACTACTATGGGTCCAGGAATTAAAATTTTAATTAATTCTTTTGACAAATAGTAATTGTTAATATATAATATTAGTAATTTATTGGTGCCATAGACAGCAGGTAGAAAAGTAAATCCTGCCGAGGACTTTCATAAAAAGTTAAAAAAGTTCTCGGATTATTCGAGAATTTTTTTGTGGCATCCCTAAATTAAAAATTAAGAGGAGGTGTTATGGTGGCAAATGCAAATATTTTAGCTAAGAAGCAAGAAATTATTGATGAAGTTAAACAAAGAGTAGAAGAAGCTAATACTGTTGTATTATTTGATTATCGTGGTCTTACTGATAATGAGTCAAAAGAGTTAAGAGTAAAGCTTCGTGAAGTAGGTGCTGATTATAAAGTATATAAAAATACTTTAATGGCTAGAGCATTTGATGATTTAAAAATAGATGTTAAATCTAGCTTAGAAGGACCAAGTGCTTTTGCTTATGGTAACGATGCAGTAGCACCAATTAAAGTTTTAACTGAATTTGCTAAAACTCACCCAGCATTAGTTTTAAAAGTAGGGATTGTTGATGGAGAAATTTCAGATACAAAACAACTTGCACAACTTGCAAAGATTCCATCAAGAGAAGGACTACTTACTATGTTAGCTGGTGCATTGATTGCAATACCAAGAGATTTATCAATCAGCTTAGATTTATATGCTAAACAAAAAGAAGAAAATTAATTATAAAAAATAGGAGGAAAATAAAATGGCTAAATTAACAAAAGAAAGCTTTATTGAAAGCTTAAAAGAAATGAGTCTTTTAGAAATTAAAGAATTAGTAGATGCAATGAAAGAGGAATTTGGAGTAGATCCATCTGCTGTTGCTGTAGCAGCACCTGTTGCTGGTGGAGCTGCTGCTGAAGATGATAGTAACGCTACTGTTACTGTTGTTATTACTGATGGAGGTTCTGCTAAAGTTAATGTAATCAAAGTAGTTCGTGAAATTACTGGATTAGGATTAAAAGAATCTAAAGACATTGTTGATGCTAATGGTACTGTTAAAGAAAACGTTTCTAAAGATGAAGCTAATGAAATCAAAGCTAAGCTTGAAGAAGCTGGAGCTACTGTTGAATTTAAGTAAAATAAATTTAACATTAAAAGGAACTAACTATTTTGGTTAGTTTTTTTATTTTTTATAGATAATTAATTTGAGAGTTAAGTTAATTCTGATTTTTCCAACTTTTTTATGCATTTTAGGATCACTTTTGTCACCTATTTACATTATGATTGAATAGTCATATTATTGTTTTGCAAAATAATTTCTATTTTATGGTATACTAATATTAGATAAATAGGAGAATCGATATGAATAATCAGAAAAAGAAAAATATTCTAAAAAAGAAGATTCATTTAGAATTACAGAATCAACAAAAGGAAAAGGATTTAAAAAAGAAAAATAGTTTACAAACTAAAAAAGATAAAGATAAAAAAACTAATATCAATCAATCAGAAAAGCAAAAGAAAAATCAAAAGAAAAATCAAAAGAAAAAAGCAGTGATTCCTATAGTAGCCTCTATGTTATTAGTATTTAGTTTAGTATTTGGCGTAAGTTATGGTTTTTTCACAACTACAACAAGAGCTAAAGAATTTGTGATGTATACAGGAACACTAGCAGTAAGTTATCAGGCAACAAACAATACAATTAATTTAGATAAATTGTATCCAATGACGGATGCTGAAGGTCTTACCCAAAATTCTCATTCCTTTACAGTAAATAATAATGGAAATATTGATGCTAGATATCAAATCAGATTAGAATTAGATGAAACAGAAAAAAATATGATTCCCCTAGAATATGTAAAACTTAGTTATAAAAAGAATACTGATGAGTTTTCAGAACCTATTTTATTATCAAATTTAGATAGTAGTTTAGCGTTTATTAGAAATGAAATATTAGAATCAAATCACAGTGATACCTATGAGATAAAATTATGGATTGATTTAGGAGCACCTAATGAAATACAAGGAAAAACATTTAGTGCCAGAGTAGTAGTAGATAGTATTCAAAATGTAGATGATGGTTATGTAGTAGATACAGCTCCAATTATTACTTTAAAGAAAGATAAAGATGGCAATCAAGATATTCATTTAAAAGTAGGAGAAAAATATACAGAATTAGGAGTAGCAGAAATAAAAGATGATCAAGAGATTTTTACGAATGAGAATGTAATAACCAGTTATGAACACGTAAATGGCGATGAAATAGAATCTGTAAATACAATAAATACAGAACAACCTGGTATTTACTATGTAAATTATGAAGTAACAGATAAAAGTAAAAATAAAGGAACAGCTACAAGAGTAGTAGTTATTAATAAAACAGATATTGTACCAACTATTGCTTTAAAAGGAGAAAAAGTAATTACCATTGAAGAAACAGAGAATTATGTAGATTCTGGAGTAGAGATAAAAGATGAGAATACACTAATTACTATTGGTGAAGTAAAGACAAGTGTCATTGGAACCTATACAGTAAGATATATCGTAATAGATGAAAATGGTAATTTGAATAGTACAATAAGAGAAGTGAAAGTAATTCAAGCAACGACATTACAAAATAAAATTTTAACACAGAACGTTTTAGTAGAAAAAGAACCAAATTTAAAAACAACAAGTCAAGAAGCAGGAGAAAATGGTTTATATAAATCCACTAATACTAATGATAGTAGTCCAACTTATTATTTTAGAGGAGCAGTAGAAAATAATTATGTAGAATTTGCTGGATTTTTATGGCGAATTATAAGAATTAATGAAGATGGTTCTATTCGTTTAATCATGCAAGATGGAATAGATAATAATACTAAATATAGTTTTTATCCTGATTCTCATGATCAATATACTTATATGTATTACAGTAATACTAATCTAGAAAATGGAGCAATGAAAATATTAGAAGATTGGTATAAAAAAAATATAGAAGATAAAGGATATAATAATCAAATAGTAGTAGGCAATTATTGTGAACAAGCTAAGGCAACTTATGATACTCATTGGGTAATAAACAATAATACAAATATGGCATTATATACTGACTATATTTCAAATTTTAAATGTGCAGAAGATGCTAATGGAAAAGGGCCATTAAAATTAGAAATAGGATTAATTTCTTATGATGAAGTAGTACATGCAGGAGGATATCCTAAAAATAATTCTACTGATTATTATCTCCATCATTATTTAGCCTTTTTCACTATGAGTCCAGCTGGCTTTTCTAGTAGTGATGGCTCATTCTTACATACTGTTTTTTACAATGGAGAGTTAAATTTTACTTCTACTAATGGTACTACTGCTTTACGCCCAGTAATAAATTTAAATTCCAATATTAAAGCAATAGGTTTAGGAACAAGTGAATATCCTTATAAAATAATCGATTAATAAGAAATAATCATAGTATAATAATGATAAGATGACGTATCGATAATAAATATTAAAGAAAAAATTAGAATCTTCTAGTATTACTCATCATTTAACTGGTATTCAAGCTACTATAAATTATCATTTTAAGTAGAATTTTCTTAGTAAAATAACTTGAAAAAGATTTATTTCTGGTGTATTATATAGGTACGAAAGGAGAACTAACTATTTAAATTTTGTAGTTAGTTCTTTTTTAATTTAGGAGGAATTATATCTTGGCACAATATTTCGATAATGTTGATTTAAAAAGTGAAATTCGTAAAATTAATGTTTCTATTTTTGATTTTTCTCTTTCTTTTTTTACTGATAATGGAGTCTTTTGTAAAGAACATTTAGATTTTGGTACTAGGTTACTATTAGAAAATATTCCTTGGAATGAAATTCAGGGTAATATTCTGGATGTTGGTTGTGGATATGGTCCTATTGGAATTATTTCTGCTAAATTAACAGGACAACCTGTAACAATGTGTGATGTAAATAAGAGAGCTCTTCATCTGGCAAAAATGAATGCTAAAGAGAATTTGGTAGATGCAACTATTCTTGAAAGTAATTGTTATGAAAATATAACTGGTATTTTTGATACCATTATTACTAATCCGCCTATTCGTGCAGGTAAAAAGATTGTTTATGATATTCTATTTCAAGCTAAGAGTTATTTATCTAGCATGGGAAAATTATTCTTAGTAATTCATAAAGATCAAGGTGCTAAGAGTGTAATTAAAGATTTAGAAAAAGAATATGAGGTAACAGTTTTAGAAAAAAATAAAGGTTTTTTTGTTATAATGTGTAAAATTCATTGACTTATTGTTAGTTTTGTGTTAATAATATAAATTGGCAACGTATTATTTTTTAATAAATATGTTCTTTGATTATTATGTATAGGGGTGAATATTAGTGGCATTTAAAACAATAAATTGTGGTGACCATCGTAAAAGAATAAGTTTTTCTAGAATTAGAAATACTTATGAATTAAAGGATTTACTAGAAATCCAAACTAAATCATACCAAGACTTTATTACTAATGGTATTAAAGAGGTATTTGAGGACTTATTCCCCGTAGAAAATTTTTCTGGAACTCTATCTCTAGAATTTGGTGATTATCATTTTGATGAACCTAGGTTTTCTATAAAAGAATGTAAAGACAGAGAGACAACTTATTCTGCTCCACTTAAGGTTGATGTTAGACTTTTTAACCATGAGACTGGAGAAGTAAAAGAACAAGAAATATTCTTAGGTGATATGCCTATTATGACTGATAGCGGAACTTTTATTATTAATGGTGCTGAGCGTGTTATCGTTAGTCAATTAGTGCGTTCTCCAAGTGTATATTTTAATCGTGAAATTGATAAAAATGGTAGAGAATTAATTACATCTCAGATTATTCCTACTCGTGGTACATGGCTTGAATTTGAAACTGATGCGAGAGATGTATTATATGTAAGAATAGATCGTACTAGAAAAGTAACATTGACTACTTTGTTACGTGCTTTTGGTTTATCTAGTGATGATGATATTCGTGATATGTTTGGTAAAAATCAATATATTGAAAACACAATTCTTAAAGATTCTACTAGAAATACAGATGAAGCTTTAATTGAAATTTATGAAAAATTAAGACCAGGTGAACCAGCTACACTTGATTCATCTAAAAACCAGATTATTACTAGATTTTTTGATGAATTCCGTTATGATTTAGCTAAAGTAGGTCGTTATAAATTTAATCGTAAATTAAATGTAATTGATCGTTTACTTAATCAAACTTTAGCTGAAGATATTAAAATTGATGGCGAAATGATTATTGAAAAAGGAACTTTACTTACTAAAGATGTTCTTGATCAATTAAGACCATTATTAGATGACGGTTATGGTGTTAGAGAAGCTAAAATTAATGATGAATTAGATACTTATAAATTAATTCAAGAAATTAAAATTTATGCCCCTAATAATAAGAAAGAGAAAATTACTGTTATTGGTAATGATCAAACTCTTGAGGTTAAAAGACTTACTATTCCTGATTTTTATGCATCTGTATCTTATTACTTATGCTTACTAGAAGGTATAGGAAACTTTGATGAAATTGATCATTTAGGAAATCGTCGTATTCGTCAAGTTGGTGAGTTATTACAAAATCAATTTAGAATTGGTGTTAGTCGTATGGAAAGAGTAATCCGTGAAAGAATGACTACTCAAGAAATGGAAGAAGTAACACCAAAAACATTAATTAATATTCGACCAGTTACAGCTGCTATGAAGGAATTCTTTGGTTCTAGTCAATTATCTCAATTTATGGACCAAATTAATCCAATTAGTGAACTTACAAATAAACGTCGTTTATCTGCTTTAGGACCAGGTGGTTTGTCTCGTGATAGAGCTGGTATGGAAGTACGTGATGTTAATCCATCTCACTATGGTAGAATTTGTCCTATTGAATCTCCAGAAGGTGCTAATATTGGACTTATTACTTCCCTTGCTAGTTATGCAAAAGTAGATGAATATGGATTTATTATGACTCCATATCGTAAAGTAGAAAACTGCAAAATTACGGAACAAGTTGATTATTTAACAGCAGATGAAGAAAATGATGTTATTATTGCTCAAGCAACTGTTTCTACCGATGATAATAATATTATGACTGATAGTCAAGTTTCTGCTCGTTTTAGAGGAGATACTATTTTAGTAAAACCTGAACAAGTAGACTATATTGATGTATCACCTCAACAAGTTGTAGCAGTTACAACAAGTTGTATTCCATTCTTGGAACATGATGATGCTACTCGTGCTTTGATGGGTGCTAACATGCAACGTCAATCTGTGCCTTTATTAAAAGCAGAAGCTCCTTTAGTTGGTACCGGTGTTGAATATATTGCTGCCCGCGATTCTGGAGCTGCTATTGTAGCAAAAGCTGATGGTATCGTTGAATATGTAGATGCAAAACAAATCGTTATTAAAAATAAAACTGGTAAAGATACTTATTATTTAGCTAATTTTGAAGAATCTAACCAAGACTCTTGTTACCATCATAGACCAATTGTTCATGTAGGAGATAAAGTAGAACGTGGACATGTTATTGCGGATGGACCTAGTATGGATCAAGGAGAACTTGCTTTAGGTAAAAACGTAGTAGTTGCGTTTATGACATTTGATGGATACAACTATGAGGATGCTGTTATTTTAAATGAAAAATTAGTTAGAGATGATGTTTATACATCAATTCATATTGAAGATTATCAAATGCAGTGTCGTGAAACAAAATTAGGACCTGAAGAAATTACACGTGATATTCCAAATGTTGGTGATGATGCTCGTAAGAACTTAGATGAAAATGGTATTGTTATTATTGGTACTGAAGTAAAAGAAGGAGATATCCTTGTTGGTAAAGTAACTCCTAAAGGAATGGCTGAACTTACTTCAGAAGAAAAATTATTACATGCTATTTTTGGAGAAAAAACTCGTGAAGTTAGAGATACATCCTTACGTGTTCCACATGGTGGAGAAGGAATTGTTCACGATGTTAAGATTTATTCTAGAAAAGATAATGACGAACTACCTGCTGGCGTTAGTAAAGTAATTCGTGTATATATTGCTCAAAAACGTAAGATTCAAATTGGAGATAAAATGGCTGGACGTCATGGTAACAAAGGTGTTATTTCATTGATTCTTCCAAGTGAAGATATGCCTTATTTACCTGATGGAACTCCTGTTGATATTATGTTAAATCCACAAGGTGTACCTTCTCGTATGAATCTTGGTCAGATTCTAGAATTGCACTTAGGTATGGCTGCTAAGAAATTAAATATTCATGTAGCTACTCCAGTATTTGATGGTGCTAAGAACCAAGATATCATTGATATGATGAAGAAAGCTGGTATGGATGAAGATGGTAAAACGATTCTTTATAATGGACGTACTGGTGAACCATTTGATAACCGTATTTCTGTTGGTGTTATGTATATGATTAAGCTACACCACATGGTAGATGATAAACTTCATGCACGTTCTACTGGACCATATTCTTTAGTAACACAACAACCACTTGGAGGAAAAGCTCAGTTTGGTGGACAAAGATTTGGTGAAATGGAAGTTTGGGCATTAGAGGCTTATGGAGCTGCTCATACACTACAAGAAATTATTACCTATAAATCAGATGATGTACTTGGACGTGTTAAAGTATATGAATCTATTGTTAAGGGTGAAGAAATTAATCAAGCTGGTATGCCTGAATCATTTAGAGTACTGATGAAAGAATTCCAAGCTTTAGGACTTGATATATCTGTAATCGATGATGAAGGAAATGAGCTTGACTTGAAACAAATTGAACAAGATGAATATAAAGATGACTTTACTACTTCGGATAATGAACTTGATGCACCACTTATTTCAAATGAAACAGAAGAATCTGATGATTATGAAGAAGATAGTGAATTTGATGATAATGATGATTTTGACTTAGATTTTGATGAAGAAATGTTAAATGAAGATATGATGGAAGGGGATGAATAAAAATGATAGCAGTAGACAAATTTGAAGCTTTAAAAATTGGTATTGCATCTCCTGAGAAAATTCGTGAATGGAGTTATGGTGAAGTTAAGAAGCCAGAAACTATCAATTATCGTACTTTAAGACCAGAACGTGATGGTTTATTCTGTGAAAAGATTTTCGGACCCACTAAAGATTTTGAATGTGCTTGTGGAAAATATAAGAGAGTACGTTATAAAAATATTGTTTGTGATCGTTGTGGAGTTGAAGTTACTCGTAGTAAAGTAAGACGTGAGAGAATGGGACATATTGAACTTGCATCTCCTGTTTCTCACATCTGGTTCTTTAAAGGTGTACCTTCTCGTATGGGTCTTGTACTTGATATGAGTCCAAGAGATTTGGAAGAAGTATTATACTTTGTTAGTTATGTCGTAATTGATAAAGGAAATACACCTTTAGAAAATAAGCAAACATTATCAGAAAAAGAATATCGTGCTTACTATGAAAAATATGGAAATACTTTCAAAGTAGGTATGGGTGCTGAAGCTATTAAAGAACTACTTAAGAAAGTGGATCTTGAAAAAGAATTAGCAGAAATTACGAAAGAATTAGAAGACGCACAGGGACAAAAGAGAACTCGTTTATTAAAACGTGTAGATGTACTTGATGCTTTCTATAAATCTGGAAATAAACCTGAGTGGATGATTATGGATTGTATTCCTGTTATTCCTCCAGAACTACGACCAATGATTCAGCTTGATGGTGGTAGATTTGCAACTAGTGATTTAAATGACTTATATCGTCGTGTTATTAATCGTAATAATCGTTTAAAGAAATTAATTGATTTAGGAGCTCCTAGTATCATTATTCAAAATGAAAAACGTATGTTACAAGAAGCAGTTGATGCTTTATTCGATAATGGACGTCGTGGAAGAAGTGTAACAGGTGCTGGTAATCGACCATTAAAATCATTATCAAGTATGTTAAAAGGTAAACAAGGACGTTTCCGTCAGAACTTACTTGGAAAACGTGTTGACTATTCTGGACGTAGCGTTATCGTAGTTGGTCCATCTTTAAAAATGTATCAATGTGGTATTCCAAAAGAAATGGCTCTTGAATTATTTAAACCACATGTTATTCATGGATTAGTAAGTAAAGATATTGCTCATAATATTAAAGCTGCTAAGAGATTAATAGAAAATCAAGATCCTGTTGTTTGGGATGTCGTTGAAGAGGTAATTAAAGAACATCCAGTATTATTAAACCGTGCTCCTACACTTCATAGACTTGGTATTCAAGCATTTGAGCCAGTTTTAATTGGTGGTAAAGCTATTCGTCTACATCCACTTGTTTGTACAGCATTTAATGCTGACTTTGATGGAGACCAGATGGCTGTACACGTACCTTTATCTGAAGAAGCTCAAGCTGAAGCTAGACTTTTAATGTTAGGTGCTAATAATATCTTACATCCAAAATCAGGAGATCCTATTGTTACCCCAAGTCAGGATATGGTATTAGGAAACTATTATATTACGATGGAAAAAGCTGGACTTCCAGATGAAGGTAGATTATTTAAAAATACAAATGAAGCTTTAATGGCTTATGAAAGAAGAGAGGTTACTCTTCATACTAGAATTGCGATTCCAGTTGATTCTTTTAAATATAAATTATTTACAGAAGAACAACATGGTAAATATTTAGTAACAACGGTTGGTAAAATTAAATTTAATGAAATTTTACCTGATTCATTCCCATATATTAATGAACCTACGGATGATAATATTCAAAATATTACTCCTAATAAATATTTCATTGAAATGGGTAAAAATATAAAAGAAGAAGTAGCTAAAATGCCTTTAGTAAAACCTTTTGCTAAAGGAGTACTTGAAAAAGTTATTGCTCAAATCTTTAAACGTTATAAAACTACTGAAACTTCTATCATGCTTGATAAATTAAAAGATTTAGGATTTAAATATTCTACAGTAGCTGGTATTACTGTATCTATGAGTGATGTTGTAAGTAGTGAAAAGAAACCTGAGATTGTAGCTGAAGCTCAAAAAATTGTTGATAATATTAATAAACAGTATAAACGTGGTTTAATTACTGATCAAGAAAGATATGAAAAAGTAGTTGAAACATGGAATGCTGCTAAAGATAAAGTACAAGCTGAGCTTCAAGAAAAAGCAAATGCTGATATGGATAACCCAATCTTCATGATGATGCATTCTAAAGCACGTGGTAATATCTCTAACTTTACACAAGTTGCAGGTATGCGTGGTTTAATGGCTAAACCAAATGGAGAAAGTGTCGAAATCCCAGTATTATCTTCCTTCAAAGAAGGATTATCAGTATCAGAGTTCTTCTTAAGTACTCACGGTGCTCGTAAAGGTAGTGCTGATACTGCACTTAAAACTGCTGACTCTGGATACTTAACTCGTCGTTTAGTAGATGTTAGCCAAGATATTATTGTTCGTGAAGAAGATTGTGGAACTGATGCTGGTGTTGTTGTTCGTGCCTTTATTAATGATAAAACAGGATCTGTTATTGAATCTTTACGTGATAGAATTGTTGGTAGATATACTAATAAGAAAGTTATCAATCCAGAAACAAAAGAAGTTATTTGTGATAAATTAACATTTGTTACTGAACAATTAGCTGATAAAATTGTAGCTAGCGGTGTGGAAGAAGTTGAAATTCGTACTATTTTAACTTGTGCATCTCATCATGGCGTTTGTCAAAAATGTTATGGTCGTAACTTAGCTACTGGTAACTTAGTAGAAGTTGGAGAAGCAATTGGAGTTATGGCTGCACAATCTATTGGTGAACCTGGTACTCAGTTAACCATGAGAACATTCCATACCGGTGGAGTTGCTGGTGGAGAAGATATTACACAAGGTCTTCCTCGTGTACAAGAGTTATTTGAAGCTCGTATTCCTAAAGGAAAAGCAACCATAGCTGAAATTGATGGAGAAGTTACAAAAATTACTGAAGATCATGGTAAATATAGAATTTCTATTAAAAACGATGTAGAAACGAAAGAACATGTTACTAATTATGGAGCTAAACTTCGTGTTGAAAAAGGTACTAAAGTAATCGCTGGTGAGAAACTTACAGAAGGTGCTATTAGTCCAAAAGAATTACTTGCTGTTACAGATCCACTTACAACACAAGAGTATATCTTAAAAGAAGTTCAAAATACTTATCGTAGTCAAGGTGTTGATATTTCAGATAAGCATATTGAAGTTATTGCAAGTAAAATGATTAGTAAAATTCGTATTGTTGAAGGTGGAGGTACTAAATATTTACCTGGTGCATTAATTGATTTTTCAGCCTTTACACAAGCTAATAAAGAAGCAATTATTGCTGGTAAAAAACCTGCTAGTGGTAGACCAATTCTTTTAGGTATTACGAAAGCATCTCTTGAAACAGATTCATTCTTATCTGCAGCAAGTTTCCAAGAAACTACTCGTATCTTAACAGATGCTGCTATTCGTGGTAAAGTAGACCACTTAGAAGGATTAAAAGAAAATGTTATTATTGGTAAATTAATCCCAGCTGGAACAGGAGCTAAAAAATATAGAAATGTTGATTTTGATTTAGCTAGCCAATTTGTGGATGAAGAACCACTTGAAACATTAGAAGAAGAGTTTATGTAGACTCTTCTTTTTTTGTTCACTAAAAAACTTTATTTTAAAGTGTATATAAAAGATTTTCAGCCTAATATTTGGAATCTTTAAAATCTAGACAGGATTAATTTTATCTGATAAAATAATAACTACTGAAAGGAGTTTATTTTTATGAAACTTAATGATTTAGTATATATAAAACAAAAGCTAAATGAAGAATTTGCAAAAAGATGTATTAGTGCAGATAGTAAAAAAGTTGAAGATTTAGTTAGATTATTAAAAGATATGGAACTTGATTATTTTCCACTTTTATCCTATGAAGAAAAACTCGATTTAAGTGAAAAATTGGTATTTGCAACATATGGTAGCACTTTTTGTAAATTAGTTTCTAATCTTATAAATTGTGAACCTTTTCCAATTGCATACAAATTTTTATATGAAGATTATATGAAGAAAGCATTTAACTCTGAAGAAGAGTATATAAAATTATTTGAAAAATTTGAGGAAAAAAGTTCCAGAGACATGACATTGCAAGCAAAATATCATTATAATCAGATTTATAGTATGCTTCACGAAGAATTAAATAACGTAAAACAAAAAACAATTACAGTTGCTGAATATTTGAATAATAATGGGTCTCTATCTGTACTTAGTTCTCTTTTACGACAACAAGGAATAAGTGATTTTGATTTAAACACAAGATTAAATATAGAGGAAACTGACGTAAAAAAACCATTGCAGAAAAAATTATAAAATAAAAACTAAAATCATAAGTTTATGTATAAAGATTAGTATTAGAAATAATACTTTCTTTTTTTTAAATTTTATCATATAATAATATCGTTAGAGGTGATACTATGTTACATTTAAACAATCGTGGTTGGGGACTTAGTGTGTTACTTGCTTTTTTAGTTGTTTTTTTTGTTGCAATCATATTAATTAGTATCGGTGCATCTAATTTAGGAATTGGTTAAAATTTTATTGACTTTATTTCTTATTAGTGATATATTAAATACACTGTTGAATTTAGGTTTTGTTTTGTACAAAACTTAAATTTAGATAGAAAAATGACACACCTGGTTATGTGTAAAGAAAGGAGAGATAAAATATGCCTACAATGCAACAATTAGTTAGAAAAAACAGAAAAGATAAAGTAAGAAAGAGTAAATCTCCAGTGTTAGGATTTGGACTTAATACTATCCAAAGAAAAACTACAGAATTAAATAGCCCACAAAAACGTGGAGTTTGTACTCGTGTAGGTACAAAAACACCAAAGAAACCAAACTCAGCATTAAGAAAATATGCTCGTGTTCGTTTATCTAATGGAAAAGAAGTTGATACTTATATTCCTGGTGAAGGACATAACTTACAAGAGCATAGTGTTGTTTTAGTTCGTGGTGGACGTGTTAAGGACTTAATTGGAGTTCGTTATCATATTATTCGTGGTACCTTAGATACAGCTGGAGTGAAAGATAGAAAACAAGGCCGTAGCAAATATGGAGCTAAAAAACCTAAAAAGTAAAATAATAAAGAAATAATCGTGAAGGGAGGATACAATCATGCGTAAAAGACAAGCAGTTAAAAGAGATGTTTTAGCAGATCCTATTTACAATTCAAAAGTAGTTACCAAATTAATTAATCGTATGATGATTGGTGGTAAAAAAGGAAAAGCTCAAACAATTTTATATGATGCTTTTGATATGATTAAAGAAAAAACTGGTGAAAATCCACTAGATGTATTTAATAAAGCATTAGAAAATATTAAACCACTACTTGAAGTTAAATCTCGTCGTGTTGGTGGTTCTAACTATCAAGTACCAATTGAAGTTAGTCCTGAAAGAAGTCAAGCTTTAGGACTTCGTTGGTTAGTAAATTATGCAAGACTTAGAGGTGGCAAAGGAATGGCTGAAAATCTTGCTAATGAAATCATTGATGCTTCCAATGGAACAGGAGCAGCAGTTAAAAAACGTGAAGATACCCATAGAATGGCAGAAGCTAATAAAGCATTTGCACATTATCGTTGGTAGGAAAGGAATAGTATATGGCTCGTGATACGTCATTAGAAAAAACAAGAAATTTTGGAATTATGGCACATATCGATGCAGGTAAAACTACTTGTACAGAACGTGTATTATTCCATACAAAGAAAATCCATAAAATTGGTGAAACTCATGATGGAGAATCACAAATGGATTGGATGAAACAAGAACAAGAACGTGGTATTACCATTACATCAGCAGCAACTACTGCATATTGGAAAGGATATCGTATGAATATCATCGATACTCCAGGACACGTAGACTTTACGGTTGAAGTTAGTCGTAGTTTAAGAGTTCTAGATGGTGCTGTTGCTTTATTAGATGCTCAAGCTGGTGTTGAACCTCAAACAGAAACAGTTTGGCGCCAAGCTACAGAGTTTTTTGTACCTCGTTTAATATTTGCTAATAAGATGGATAAAATGGGTGCTAACTTTGAATATACTCTAGGAACAATTGATTCTAGATTAGGAGTTAATGCTAAACCTATTGAATGGCCAATTGGAGCAGAATCAGAGTTCCATGGTGTTATCGATCTTGTTACTATGAAAGCTTACGAATATGATGGTAAGCAAGAAGAAGATGCTAAGGAAATTGAAATTCCAGCAGACTTACAAGATATTGCTTCACAAAAACATAATGATCTTATTGAAGCAATTGCTGAATTTGATGATGAATTAATGGAAACTTATTTAGATGGTGGAGAAGTTACTGTTGATATGATGAAAAGAGCTATTCGTACAGGAACTCTTGCTGTTAAGTTCTTCCCTGTACTATGTGGTACAGCACTTGGTAATATGGGTGTTAAATTACTACTTGATGCAGTAATTGACTATTTACCAGCACCTACTGATATTGCTAGTATTGAAGGAACAGATTTAGATGGAAATCCAGCAGTTAGACATCCATCAGATAATGAACCATTTAGTGCATTAGCATTTAAAGTTATGACAGATCCATTTGTTGGACGTTTAACATTCTTTAGAGTTTATTCTGGACACTTATCAAGTGGTTCTTATGTATTAAATTCTACTAAAGATATCAAAGAAAGAGTTGGACGTTTATTATTAATGCATGCTAATAATAGAACAGAAATTACAGATGTATATACTGGTGATATCGCTGCAATTGTTGGTCTTAAGAATACAACTACTGGAGATACTTTGTGTGATGAAAAGAAACCTGTTATTCTAGAATCAATGGAATTTCCAGAACCAGTTATTGAGGTAGCTGTTGAACCTAAGACAAAAGCAGATCAAGAAAAAATGGGTATTGCTTTACAAAAACTTGCAGAAGAAGATCCTACATTCAGAGTACATACAGATCAAGAAACAGGTCAAACTGTAATTGCAGGTATGGGTGAATTACACTTAGATGTATTAGTTACTAGAATGAAAGATGAATTCCAAGTAGAAGCTAATATTGGTAAACCTCAAGTTGCTTATCGTGAAACACTTCGTCAAGCTGCTGATTGTGAAGGTAAATATATTAAACAATCTGGTGGTCGTGGACAATATGGACACGTATGGGTTAAATTTGAACCAAATCCTGATAAAGGATATGAATTTGTTGATGCAATCGTTGGTGGTGTTGTTCCTCGTGAATACATTCCAGTTGTTGATAAAGGATTACAAGAAGCACTACAAACTGGTGTTTTAGCAGGATACCCTATGATTGATGTTAAAGCTACATTATTTGATGGATCATATCATGATGTAGACTCTAATGAAATGGCATTTAAGATTGCAGCAAGTTTTGCTTTAAAAGAAGCTAAAAATAAATGTCATCCAGTTCTTCTTGAACCAATTATGAAAGTTGAAGTAACTACACCAGATGAATATTTTGGTAATGTTATGGGAGACTTAACTAGTCGTCGTGGACGTCCACTTGGTCAAGAAAGTGTTGGAAATGCAGTTCGATTAGATGCTATGGTACCACTTTCTGAAATGTTTGGATATGCGACAAGTTTGCGTTCTAATACGCAAGGTCGTGGTAACTTCGTAATGGTATTTGATCATTATGAAGAAGTACCAAAGAATATCGCTGATGAAATTATTAAAAAAAGCGGTAACTAATTATCATTAATAACAAGGAATATATTTCCTTGTTGTTATAAATATTTTTATCAGAAATGATAAAAACGTATCAAAACAGTTGAAAAAAAATCAATTGTTAGATAAAATATAAGATGTATAAATCAAAAAGGAGGAAATTAAAAAATGGCAAAAGAGAAATTTAATCGTTCTAAACCACATGTTAACGTAGGAACAATTGGTCACGTAGATCATGGTAAAACTACTTTAACAGCTGCTATTACAAAAGTTTTAGGTTCTGCTGTTGATTTTGCTGATATCGACAAAGCACCTGAAGAAAGAGAAAGAGGTATTACTATTAATACTGCTCACGTAGAGTATGAGACAGCTAATCGTCATTATGCTCACGTAGACTGTCCAGGACATGCTGACTATGTAAAAAACATGATTACTGGTGCAGCACAAATGGATGGAGCAATCTTAGTTATTGCTGCTACTGATGGACCTATGGCACAAACTCGTGAACATATCTTACTTGCTCGTCAAGTTGGAGTACCTAGAATGGTAGTATTCATGAACAAATGTGATATGGTTGATGATGAAGAATTACTAGAATTAGTAGAAATGGAAATTCGTGATCTATTAAACGAATATGGATTTGAAGGAGATGAAACTCCAATTATCCGTGGTTCTGCATTAAAGGCTCTTGAAGGAGATCCTAAATATGTAGAAAGTGTTCAACAATTAATGGCTGCAGTTGATGAATGGATTCCTACTCCAGAACGTGATACAGACAAACCATTCTTAATGAGTATTGAAGATGTATTCACTATTACTGGACGTGGAACTGTTGTTACTGGACGTGTTGAACGTGGACAATTAAAACTTAATGATGAAGTTGAAATCGTTGGTATTAGAGATACTCAAAAGACTGTTGTTACTGGAATTGAAATGTTCCGTAAACAATTAGACTTTGCTCAAGCAGGGGATAATGCCGGAGTATTACTTCGTGGTATTGCTCGTGAACAAGTTGAACGTGGTCAAGTTCTTGCTAAACCAGGATCAGTTACACCACATACTAAGTTCGAAGCTGAAGTTTATGTACTTAGTAAAGAAGAAGGTGGACGTCATACTCCATTCTTTGCAAACTATCGTCCTCAATTCTATTTCAGAACTACAGACGTAACTGGAGTTATTACTCTTCCAGCTGGTGTTGAAATGGTTATGCCAGGTGATAACGTTAGTATGACAGTTGAATTAATTCACCCAATTGCTATTGAACAAGGAACTAAGTTCTCTATCCGTGAAGGTGGACGTACTGTTGGTGCTGGTTCAGTTAGTAAAATTGATGCTTAATTCATCATATTGAATCATAAAAAATCCTAAGTTTTCTTAGGATTTTTTATATTGATTTCATATGAAAAATTTTTGTTTCTTTGGCCAACTGTATCGATGAAAATGAACTATTAAAGAGGATATCATTAATACTGCTATGGGAAAAAGTTCTTAAAAAAAGACATTATTTTTTCTTTTTTTGTTTGTTCATATAAATATTATATGCCGCTTTATTAATTATTAAATCAAATTCTCCAATATATTCAACTGCCCTAGCGTGATAACCCAATTTCATTTCATTCAATCCAGAATATTTATTTTTTTCCTTAAATTCTCCAACAATACCATTCATATTAAAATATTTATATTCTTTTATATTTAAATCCTTAATGATTTCCCATTTTAATAAATAGTTTGGATTAAAAACTCTGTATTTTTGGTTAAACCCTTCAATTATTAAATACATCTTATCCTTATATGAAATTGCTAATAAACCACCTATCGTTAAACCATCTGGATATCTTCCAAAGTAATTAGTAGCTCTAATTAAATTATTTTGATATATAGATAATCTTTTATCAGATTCCATTTTTTTATTAATAATACTAGTTAAATCTTTTCCTTCTCTACTTTGTTCCTGCAATTCAGTATTATAAATTTCATTGAATTCTAATTCTTGTTCATAAGCAATTTTGCTTTTACTAACATAATTTCTAGTATTCAATTTTGCTAAATAAATTTTAGCATTATCTTGGAATTCTTCACAAATATTTCTATAGTATTTTAAGCTTCTTTTTTCTTTTTTCTTGATAAATTCATATAAAATTCCTAAATCATCTTTCGATCCTTCTACAATTTCAATACCACTTCTAATAGCCTTACTAATTTTATTTCTGGTTTGTTTACTTAGATTTTTATATAAATTATCATTAGAAGCTGTTAACTTTAATATGGCATTCCAACGAGGGTTTTTATTTTCAAAATAGTTATTAAATCCAGTATGAATATATCCATTTTTTTGTAGTATTTCTAAAATGTCATTAATTTCTGGGTTATAAGTAATTATTTTCCCATATTTATCTCTTTCAGAACAGATAATATTAGGATTTATTTTTAAAGATATAAATTTTTGTTTTGCTAATAATAATTTTAATTTTGTAGTCAATTCTTCTACTAAGTCATTATTAGAATAATCAATTAAAAATCCGAAAGGAGCATATGCAATTTTATAATTTAAGAATACTTTTTTATATAAAACCATCGTAGTACCAATTAATTCATTACTATTATTTACAAAACCTAAAAGATGATAATTATATCCTTCATGTTTCATAACTTTTGCGTAGCTTATAGTTTGATACATATTAGCATCTTTGTAATTGTCAGAAAAACGATTAAATTCTTCATCCGATAAAGTAATAATTTTCATGGTATCCCTCCTTTCTTTCATAAGGAAGAATATTATATCATGTTTCTTGTATGAATTCAATTTTTTCTTTTCTAGTTACCTGATTTAGATTGTAGTGTTACAATTGATGTGACACCGATTAATGTATACAAAAAGCGATTGATCCAGTAAAATGTTAATTGAAACAAACACATTTAAAGAAAGGATCTGATCGCTATGACTAGTATATCACAATCTCTAAGATATTTGCCACATGATTTAAACACTAAATTTTATTCCGTTAAACTTTATAGACAAACTCATTCTATTAACCATGTTTGTAGAAGATATCATATTTCTAAATCTTCTTTAATGCGTTGGAATAAAAAGTTTGATGGAACCAAAGAATCTTTAATTGATAAATCTCATAAACCCAATACTCCACATCCAAATGCTCATACTGAACAAGAATTAAAATGGATTCATGACTACACTAGAAGAAATCCCCATATTTCCCTCTGTGAACTCTATGGAAAATTAAGAACTGAAAAAGGTTATTCTAGACATGCTTGTTCTTTATTCAGAGTTATGAGAAAACTTGGCTTCTATGTGAATCAAGAAAAGCATAAGAAGTATATTCCTAAACATTATGATACTCCTAAACAACTTGGTATTAAATGGCAATTAGATGTTAAATATGTACCTACTGAATGTTATTCTGGTAACGATCCACAAAAATTTTACCAATATACCATTATTGATGAAGCCTCTCGTGAAAGATTTATTTATCCTTACAAAGAACAGTCCTCTTATTCTACTATTGATTTTGTTAAAAGAGCTATTTTCTATTTTGGATATAAACCTCAAATTATCCAAACTGATAATGGTTCTGAATTCACTCATATTGCGAAAACGGATAGAATTCATCCTTTTGATATCTTATGTAATTCTTTAAACATTCAACATAAGCTCATTAAACCTAGAACTCCTAGACATAATGGTAAAGTCGAAAGAAGTCACCGTAATGATCAACAAAGATTCTATCAATTTTTAAAGTTTTATTCTTATGAAGATCTTCTGAAACAAATGAAATCTTATCTCAAAAGAAGTAATAACATTCCAATGCAAGTTCTTGGTTGGCATTCTCCTTTAGAAAAAAGACATTTTTTAGAAGCTAACGCTTCTACTGCTAAATAAAATATTGAATTAAAATTCAACATTTTATTTACCTTACCTAAATTCTTTAATTATCATTTTTACTATATCATATCACTTTAACTTTTTTAATTTTTTGGTCTCACATCATTTACAACTATACATTCTTTTCTAGTTACCTGATTTAGATAAAATTTTCAAAATTTTATAGTATAATAATATAAAGGTGGTTTTAATATGTTTGAAAATCAAAAAATACTGATATTAGGTTTTGCTAGAAGTGGGTATGAAGTTGCTAAAGTTTTAATAAACAAGGGAAATACTGTTGTTGTTAATGATGGTAAGGAAGAAGAAAAACATGATGTTAGTAAAATAAAAGAATTAAAAGATTTAGGTGTAGAGTTCATATTTGGTTCTCATCCCCAAGATTTATTAGATGATAGTTTTCAATATTTAATTAAAAATCCTGGTGTTCCGATTGACCATTTTTATGTATTAAAAGCAAAAGAAATAGGGGTAGAGGTAATAAATGAAACAGAAATGGCTTATAGACTCATTCCTAAAGATAAAAATATTAAATTAATAGGGATTACTGGTACTAATGGTAAGACTACAACAACAACACTTATTTATAACTTTATCAAAGAAGCAGGAAAAAGAGTTCATTTAGCAGGTAATATTGGGTATCCTTTATGTAGTTTTTTAGATAAGTTAGAAGAAAATGATATTATTGTAGATGAAATTAGTTGTCAACAATTAGAAAATGTAAAAGAGTATCATCCTGATATTGCGATACTTACAAATATTAGTGAAGCACATATTGAATTTATGAAAACTTATGATTATTATAAAGAAGTAAAGAAGAGAATTTTTCAAAATCAAACAAGTAGTGATATCGCAATTACCAATATGGAAAATGAGGAAGCATTACATTTGGTCAAAGATATTAAATCGACTGTTAAGTATTTTTCTAGTAAAAATGAAATTAATGGAGCTTATATCAAAGAAAATGCTATTTATTATTATGATGAGAAAATTATCAATTTAGATCAAATTAGATTAATTGGGAATCATAATTATGAAAATATTATGGCAGCTATTTTAGCGGTAAAAGAAATTGGTGTTAGTAATGAAATAATTCAAAAGGTATTAAATACTTTTGGTGGTGTAGAACATCGTTTAGAATTTGTGTGTGAGGTTGATGGAAGAAAGTTTTATAATGATACGGAAGCTACCAATATTAAATGTTGCCAGATAGCTTTATCTAGTTTTCAAAATCCTACTATTTTGTTTTTAGGTGGTTATGAAAGAGGGCAAGATTTTAATGAATTAAGTGATTATATGAGTCATGTAAAAGCTATTTTTGCGATAGGTAGTTGTAGAAATCGTGTCAAAGAATTTGGGGATAAAATGAATATTCCTACTTATCAATATGAATTTTTAAAAGATGCTTTTGAAACGGCTTGGAGTATTAGTAAAAGTGGTGATATACTATTATTAAGTCCTGCTAGTGCTTCTTGGGATCAATATAAAGAGTGCGAAGAACGCGGAGCAGAATTTAAAAAATATGCTATTGAATTGGAGAAAAAATAATGGAAAATACGAAGGTAAAGTATTAAAAATAGGGAAAGAGAATAAGAAGACTGGACAAGTACGATGTCTTCAAAAATTAGATATTATAAATAGAAAGGAAGAAATTTATGAAGATAATTGATGTAAAAGGAAGAGAAATATTAGATTCTAGGGGGAATCCTACTGTAGAAGTAGATGTTATTTTAGAAGATGGAACATTAGGTAGAGCTGCTGTACCAAGTGGAGCATCTACTGGAGAAAGAGAAGCCTTAGAGATGCGTGATGGTGGTACTCGTTTTATGGGAAAAGGCGTTTTAAATGCTGTAGCAAATGTTAATGGACCACTTCGTGATTTAGTAATTGGAATGGATGCAGAAAATCAAAAAGAACTTGATTATGCTATGATTGAGGCAGATGGTACCAAAACTAAATCTAAATATGGTGCAAATGCCATTCTAGGAATTAGTATGGCAGCTATGAAGGCTAGTGCTATTCAAAAAAAATTACCACTTTATCGTTATGTAGGAAATGGCACTACTTTACCAGTACCGATGATGAATATCCTTAATGGTGGTGCTCATGCTGACAATAAACTTGATTTTCAAGAATTCATGATTGTACCTCAAGCAAATACCATTTGCGATCGAGTTAGAATTGGTGCTGAAGTTTTTCACAATTTAAAAAAGGTATTAAACAGCAAGCATCTTGCTACTGGTGTTGGTGATGAAGGTGGCTTTGCTCCTGATTTACAATCTAATACTGAGGGATTTGAATTGATTATGGAAGCAATTCAAAAGGCAGGATATATTCCTGGAAAAGATGTTTGTATCGCAATTGATGTTGCTGCTAGTGAATTCTATGATAAAGAAACTGGAAAATATAATTTAGTTGGTGAAAATAGAAGCTTAACTACAGATCAATTGATTGAATTTTATCAAGAATTAGTAAATAAATATCCTATTATTTCAATAGAAGATCCTGTTGATGAAAATGATTGGGAAGGCTTTACTAAGATTACTAGTATACTTGGTGATAAAATTCAATTAGTTGGAGATGATTTATTTGTAACAAATAAAGAGTGTCTGCAAATGGGAATTGATAAACAGGCGGGAAATGCGATTCTGTTAAAAGTAAATCAAATCGGTACAATTACTGAAACTTTAGAAACAATTGAACTTGCTAGAAAGTATGGTTATAAGACGATTATTTCTCATCGTAGTGGAGAAACGGAAGATACAACGATAGCTGATTTAGCTGTAGGACTTGATTTAGGTCAAATAAAAACAGGTTCCATGTCTAGAACAGATCGAATTTGTAAATATAATCAATTAATGAGAATTGAAGAAGAACTTGGAAAGTAAGTTCTTTTTTTATATATTTGAAAAATGTCCTGGAATTCCTATGGCCTTTTTTCATATACTTTATTAGGTGATATCTTTGAAAATAAATTATAAACGATTATTATATAGCATTATTATTCCTGTTTTTTTAGGTAGCTTTGTGGGTTATTTGACAGCAACATCTAATAATTATAGCGATTTAAAATTACCTTCCTTTGCACCTCCAGGTATTGTTTTTCCTATTGTTTGGACTATTCTTTATACTTTAATGGGGATATCTAGTTATTTGATTATACAAAGTGATTCTTATAAAAAAAATGATGCTCTTTTTATTTATGGAATTCAGTTAATTATCAATCTCTTTTGGAGTATTTGGTTTTTTACTTTTCGTTTTTATTTTTTAGCTTTTATTTGGATACTGTTATTAATTGGTTTTGTAGTGCTAATGATTAAAAAGTTTTATGAAATTTCTAAAATAAGTGCATACTTACAAATTCCATATTTATTGTGGATAATTTTTGCTAGCATTTTAAATTTATTTGTATATTTTTTAAATATATGATATTTTAATTATGGGGGATGTATTATGAAAATTGAGAATATTCTAGGATATTGGCAACTAGATAAATCTCATCAACTGTTTAATGGTTATTTTATAATGCAGGAAGATATTTGGTTTGAGGGTTTCATGAGGTTTGGTACAACAGATCAGCAAAATAGTGTTGGTTTTGTTTTTGGCTTTTATGAACCAAATAAAGGTTTTGAACTATTCTTTTGTTTTGATGATAGTAGCTATATTTACCGTGTTCATTGTGGTATTAAGGATAATGTTTATGCTGGTTCTTTGTCTTTTGTAGAACCATTTACTAAGAAAGAAATTTTTAAAGGCAATTGTTCTTTAGTTATTAAAGAAACTAATTTAAGTATGGAAAATAAGATTTTTACTAAAATGGGTATTAGTAAATCTTTCATGAATAATCATTCCAAAGAATTTTATTCTCAAATTTTATCTCAAAAAGAGAAAATAAGTAAGGCAATTAAAAATCATGAAAATATTTTTCAAGAACTTAATTTATCTGATTTTTTAAAATTATGTAATTCACAGAATGATAATAATAAACCTAAAATAAAACAAAAATATGATTATAGAAATTTCGATATTGTTTTGAAAAAAATTTGATTTTTAGTATATTCTATGATAAAATATTAACAGTTATGGAGGGATACTATGCAAACAGTATTATTAGTTATATCCATTTTATTAATTGTGATTGTGTTATTACAGAGTAATAAAGCTGAAAGTGGTGCACAAATTATTTCTGGAGGTAATTCTGATTTATTTTCTAACCGTAAAGAAAGAGGTAGTGAATTAGTAATTACTAGAATTACTTTTATACTTGGTATGGCTTTCTTTATTATTAGTTTAGTTATGGAATTTATTTAGAAACTACAATACATATATCTTGATAGTATATTCTTGTAAAGAAGATTTGTTTCTTCTTTTTTTTTATTGTTAAAATATAGGAATTATCCTATAATATAGTTAGAAAGAATATGGTGATTTTCTTGGAAGAAAAAATATTGAATTTATTAAATCGCAAAAATAAGGCTTTAAGTATTGAAGAAATTGATCATTTACTTGAATTAAAAACAACGGATGAATTTCGTGAATTAGAAGATACTATTAACAAAATGTGTAATGATTATACAATTTATAGAACGAATAAAAATAATTATATGACATTTGATAGGAGTCCATTAAAAAAAGGAATCCTAAGAGTAAATAGAAAAGGCTATGGTTTTGTTGAAATACCAGATAGTGAAGATATTTATATTGATTCTTCTAATATGAATGGGGCTTTACATAATGATTTAGTAGTAGCTGAAATCACTGGCAGAAAAGAAAAAAATAAATTAGAGGGTAGGATTTTAAAAATATTAGACCGTAATTTAGAGTTTGTGGTTGGTGAATTTTATTTAGAAAATAAGAAAGGTCACTTAATTTTAGATGATGAAAAATTAAAAATGAATATTATTATTGAACCTGATAAAATTCATGGGGCTGTAGATGGGCATAAGGTTCAAGTTAGATTATTGAAACAGCTTGATAATTCTCTTTATTTAGGTGAAGTTGTTAAAGTTTTAGGACATAAAAATGATCCAGGGGTAGATATTTTATCTATTGTTTATAAATATAATATCAATGATACATTTCCAGATGAAGTAATAGAAGAATTAAAAAAGATTCCTGATAAAGTTAGTGAGCAAGATAAAGTAGGTAGAAGAGATTTAACTAATGAGGTAATTTTTACAATAGATGGTGCTGATACTAAAGATATTGATGATGCAGTTTCTATTAAAAAATTAGCAAATGGTAATTATGAGCTTGGTGTTCATATCGCAGATGTTAGTTACTATGTAAAAGAAGGAACAGCTTTAGATATTAATGCTATGGATAGGGGTACTAGTGTTTATTTAGTAGATAGAGTTATTCCGATGCTCCCTCATCAATTATCTAATGGTATTTGTTCTTTGAATGAAGGAGAGGAAAGGTTAACTATTTCTTGTGTTATGGAGATTGATCATTCTGGAAAAATTGTTACTTATGATATTTTTGAAAGTTTTATTAAATCACGTAAGAAAATGACATATACAGCTGTTAATAGTATTTTAGAAGATAATATTGTTCCAGAAGGATATCAAGATTTTGAACAAGATTTGAGAATGATGGCAGAACTTGCTCAGATATTAAGAAAAAGTAAATTAAATCGAGGGTATTTGGATTTTGATGTTGATGAAGCTAAAATTCTAGTAGATGAGAAATGTCATCCAACGGAAATTGTTTTACGCGAAAGAGGAGTTGGAGAAAATTTAATTGAAGATTTTATGATTGTTGCGAATGAATGTGTTGCTACTCATATTTTCTACATGGAGCTTCCTTTTATTTATCGTGTACATGAAGTGCCAAAAGAAGAAAGAATTTATGACTTTTTATCTTATATAGGAACTCTTGGCTATGTATATAAGGGAAATATGAAAGACAATAGTCCAAAGGCAGTACAGGGATTAATTAATTTCTTAAAAGATAAAAAAGAATTTAAAATTTTATCTAGTTTACTATTACGTAGTATGCAAAAAGCTATTTATAAAGATCAAAACTTGGGCCATTATGGTTTAGCTAGTCCATGTTATACACATTTTACCTCTCCTATTAGAAGATATCCAGATACTACAGTTCATAGGTTATTAAGAACTTATTTATTTCAACATGACTTAAGTAATGAAACTATTCAACATTGGGAGGATAAATTGCCAGTAGTTGCTGAGATTGCATCTAGTAGAGAAAAAGCTTCTGTTAATTGTGAAAGAGAAGTAGATGATATGAAAATGGCTGAATATATGGAAGACCATATTGGAGAAGAATTTGAAGGAATGATTTCGGGAATTACTAATTTTGGGATATTTGTACAATTGGATAATTTAATTGAAGGATTATGCCGCTTAGCAGATTTAAAAGAATTTTTCCATTATGATGAAAAGACAATGAGTGTAACGGGTGAGAAAACAAAAACGAAATATGCTATGGGAGATAGAGTATTAGTAAAAGTTGTTCGTGCATCTAAAGAGGAACAAACAATTGATTTTGATATTATTAAAAAGGTCATAGAAGAACCAGAAAATGAGTTGATAAAAGATGAAAAAAGTAGTATTTAGGAATTCGTTTATTGTTCTTATTACTCTTTTTTTGTTTTTTTTCATATTTTCTAATTATTCTAATAAAGAAACTAGTCATAAAGATGAAAATGCGGAAAGTGTGATGGAAACAGAAAAAAAGTTATCTCTTATTATGGTAGGAGATGGTTTAATTCATGAATCTGTATATATGGATGCTAAAACAGAGAATGGTTATAATTTTAAACCTATGTTAGAAAAAGTAAAACCTATTATTTCATCTGATGATTTAGCTTTTTATAATCAAGAATCTATTTTAGGAGGGGTAGAATTAGGGCTTTCTTCTTATCCAAGATTTAATTCTCCTTACGAAGTAGGTGATGCTTTTTTAGATGCTGGATTTAATTTAGTATCTTTAGCTAATAATCATACTTTGGATAGAGGGGAATCAGCTATTTTAAATTCTATTCATTATTGGGAAAATAAAGATGTTTATACAGCAGGTTCTTATGCTTCTGATGAAGATAGAAATCAAATTATCATAAAAGAGAAAAATGGTATTACATATGCACTTTTATCCTATACTTATTGGACTAATGGACTCCGTATCCCAGATGGAAAAACCTATTTATTAAATCGTTATGATGAAGAGATAGTAAGGCAGGATATTGAAAAAGTTAGAAATCAAGTAGATTTACTTTTAGTATCTATGCATTTTGGAGAGGAATACACCTATACCCCTGATTCTACACAAAGAGAAATAGCTAATTATTTAGCTAGTTTGGGTGTAGATATTATTATTGGACATCATCCTCATGTGGTACAGCCTATTGAATTTATTGATGATACTTTGGTTATTTATTCTTTAGGTAATTTTTTATCTGGTCAGGATCGATTGGAGAAATTAATTGGTTTAATGGTTAGTTTAGATGTTGTGAAAGATATAAAAACAGGAGATGTTTCTTTACAAAATATTAATAGTGAGTTAACATATACCTATAGTGATTATCAAAAAGGATATCGTGGAAATTATAAGGTTTATCCTTTTCATCAATTGACTGAGGAAATTTTACCTAATTATAATTCTTATTATCAAAAATATATGGATATTGTAGTTCATGGAGATAGCAGAATAGGAAAGAGTGATAGTAATGGAAATATTGAATAGAGTAGCTAGGCATGATTATTTTATTGAGGAAGAATACGAATGTGGAATTGTGTTAACGGGTACCGAAATTAAATCTATCAGAGCAGGGAAAGCAAATATTAAGGATAGTTATGGTATTGTTAGAAAGGGAGAAGTATTTCTTTTAAATATGTTTATTAGCCATTATAAAGAAGGTAATATCTTTAATCATGAGGAAACTCGGACTAGAAAACTTCTTTTACATAAAACAGAGATTCGTAAACTAAATGATAAAATTAAATTGGAGGGTTATACTCTTATTCCATTAAAAGTTTATTTTGTAAAGAATAAAGCAAAAATATTATTAGGATTATGCAAAGGAAAACATAATTTTGATAAACGTGAAAGTATGAAGGAACAAGATATTAAAAGACAGGTTGCTAAAGCACAGAAAAATATTTATTGATGGTAATTTTAAGCAAAACAGCTTGATAAAAGCACGTTTTTATGTTATGATGAATGCGTCAAGGAAACTTGCATAAAATAAAAAAGGATACATTTGATTGTGCGAATCAGATGTTATCCCTTATGGATTGCATCTGAAATCAACGATTGTTGAAATCAGATGTTTTTATTATTTAAATAGTAAGGTGATTACTATAAAGAATAATAGTAGAATTATAATAAATAGAGATGTTTCTCTTTTTGTCATAATGAACCACCACTTATCTTCTGATAATCGAAAGGAAAAACATCTGATATATTTCAAATGTATCCAATAGCATTATATCAAACATTTGTTCTTAGTACAAGATATTTCATAATACATTATGGTAATTTTATCCATTGAAAAGTAGATGTAATTATGTTATAATTACGACACATATGGGGCTGCTTTGGTTTCGACAGGATTAGTGGAACAGGAATGGCAAGTAGATGGCAATCTTAAAATGCATCAGTTAAATATAACTGGAAACAATTATTCAATGGCTTACGCTGCTTAATAAAGCATATAGCGTAGCGCTTCTATAAAAATCTTACCTGTGGATTTTCTTAGAGGCTCGATTTTAGCAGGTTATATTACTATGATGTCTATAGTAGTAATGAATTTTATAGACTGGTTATATCAACATTCGTTAACTAGTTTTTGATATAACGAGATTGTGTAGTTAACTAAACTTGTAGATATTCTTGAAGATCTAGTTTTGGACAGGAGTTCGATTCTCCTCAGCTCCACCAGAATGATAGCAAACTCGGACTATTATAGTTCGAGTTTTAAAGTGCTTAAATTTTTGATATAATTTTTATAAATTAAATTGAATATTTGTCAATTTAGAAAACACACTTGCATATTGCCAAAACAATATATTGCATAAAAGGGAGGTAACAAAATGATTATTAATAAATTTTTACAAATATTTTCAGAAGAATATATAAATTCTAAATCTATAGATAAATTACTAGAATTTACTAAAAAGACATTACCCTCAGATGGAACTGATAAGATTTTTATTGGATGTGTGCTTATAATGTTTGATCTTGGATTTACCGGTCCAGCATCTTGTCATGAATATCTATTTTCTATTGTTAAATCGGGAAAAGAAAAAATAGGTAATACTAATTTATTGTATTTTTATGTAAATCGAATTAATAGGAATAAAATTGTTTCAAAATATTTAAAGAATCTTAATCGAGACTTAAATTTTGAAAAACATGTAGATTTAGTTATTGAATATTTAGAACAATTTTCTTTTGATTTTAGTGCAAACATAAAAAGTATTTACGATAAAAAATTAAATGATACATTAATTAATAAAGACGTAATAAATTAATTTTAAGGTTATAAGTTGTTGTACTCTTCTTTTAGCACCATTGACGAATCTATTCGAACTTTTTCGAATATTGATATAAAAAGATAGCCCCTTAGGTTATTTTGATAGACTTGTCAAAATATCTAGGGGTTAATAATTTTGTCAAAACAAAATATGTGATATACTAGTAATAGGAGGTAATAACATGGCAAATCGTGAATATTATGTAAATAACAATTTTTATGATTTAAAAAGTGATAATGAATTAACAATATTAACTAATTTTAAAACGCATCAATGGACAATAGAATGTGCTTGTGGGCCTAATGCAGTTTTAATGATTCTTAATTATTATAATGATTATTCTATGGATGAAAAAGAAATTTTTAAAAGAGTTGATTGTAAAATTCCAGGTGGCACTAAAATTAAAAATATTGTTGATTTTTTTAGAGATAATGGCTATGAGGTAGAAAGTAGTATTGAACATCCTAAAACAGTTAATGGAAAATGTTTTGAAACTATGGAAGAGTTTAGAGAATTTGTTATTTCAAATTTAAAAAAAGGGTATCCTATTTTAGTAGAAAGTGTATATTATGGAGGGCATTATCAAGTTATAATTGGTTATGATCACAGAAGTGAAGATGAGTCGTTTTTAAAAGACATTTTAATTTTTGCTGATTCATCAGATGAAACAGATGATTATACAGATGGTTATACTTATTTTAGCGCATTTAAATTTTTTATGATGTGGTTTGACGATCGATTTTTACCAATTGAACACCGCCAACAACCATATGTAGTTGTAAAAGGAAAAGTACAATAGCCTTATCAAAAAGTGATAGATAACCTTTACATTCGCACCAGATTGATATCAAACTCGGACTTTTATAGTTCGAGTTTTAAAATGTTTGAGTTTATGTAATAATTTTTATAGGTTGAATTGATATAAATGTCAATATAGAAAACACATTTGCAAATTGACAACATCAATTTTTGTTAATTTTGGGAGGCAGAGTATTTAGGGTTGGCTGCACATTTTGTAAACTAGATAAAGAATTATTTTATAATAACATTATTGAAGAAACAAATAATTTTATTATTATTATTATTCCTTGTTTGGTTCATTAGTCCCTGGATATATCTTGATATTACCTAAAAGGCATACGTATTGCATGACTAAATTTGACAAAGAAATAATGGAAGAATATAATTCTATTTTAGAAAAGTACAGAGAAAAATTCAAAAAAATATATGGAAATATCCAATTGTTTTTGAACACGGTACTCCTGATCCTTGTGGTCTATGTGCAAACTGTGTAATTCATGCACATACTCATATAGTTAATCATAATTATAAAAATGAGCAGGAAATAATTAATAAACTAAATCTTGTAAAAATTAATGGATTAAATGATATTGAAAAGAGAAATTATATATACTATAAAAATCCTCAAGGAATTGATTACATAACATATGATTTTGAACCAATTAGTCAAATTATGCGTATTTTTATAGCTAATGGTTTAGATATGAAAGAAAAATACAATTGGAGAAAATTTCCTCTTGAAAAAAATATTTACAAAACTATTGAAGATTTAGAAATATGATATCTTCTACAAACATGGTTAATAGAATGAGTTTGTCTATAAAGTTTAACGGAATAAAATTTAGTGTTTAAATCATGTGGCAAATATCTTAGAGATTGTGATATACTAGTCATAGCGATTAGATCCTTTCTTTAAATGTGTTTGTTTCAATTAACATTTTACTGGATCAATCGCTTTTTGCATACATTAATCGGTGTCACATCAATTGTAACACTACACTTTTCAAAATACCTAGGTGTTGTTAGTGTAGAATAAGTGTGGAGATTTTAAACCTAAAAAATAAGTTTTATAATCAAAATAATTTTAAGTCTAGAA